>JAISNZ010000247.1 GCA_031275955.1 Desulfovibrio sp.
CATCATGCCCCCCGGCGGGGTTCGGGGCGGAGCCCCGATAAATCAGCATTTCCCCAGGTCCCGCCGCCGGCTCCGGAAGGCCCGCCGGCCCCCAATGGGAAGGCCCCTCTCCAGACAGAGCCCCCTTCCCTGCTCAAAGCGGCCCTGATCATGGGACGCAAGGACCTGCGCCTGATCCGGGGCAAGGGGCTTATGCCCTCCCTGCTGCTCGGACTGCTGCTGATCTTTCTCTTCAGCCTTTCCCTGCAACCCGGCGAAGGCATGACCCCCCAGGCGGCGGCAGCCGTCTTCTGGATGTCCTCGGCCTTTTGCCAGACAATCCTTTTCAGCGCCCTGTACGCCCTCGAAGAGGTCAACGGACAGCGCCACGGCCTGCTCCTGGCTCCCGCGCCCGTTCAGGGCATCTGGCTGGGCAAGGCCCTGGCCGGCGTCTGCCTGCTGCTGGCGGCCCAAATCCTCTTCCTGCCGGCAGCCATCGTCTTTCTCGGGCAGGAAACGGGGCCTTCCTGGCCTCTGGGCCTGGGCGCCCTTTTGCTGACGGATGCGGGCATGGCCGGCCTGGGCTCGCTTCTGGGGGCGCTCTCCCAAAGCTCCTCGGCGCGCGACACCTTGCTCGGCATTCTTCTCTTTCCCCTGCAGATTCCCCTCCTTCTGGCCGGCATTTCCCTGGGGGCGACCGCCTTTCGCGCCCCCCTCCCGCCGGACGCGGCCTCCTGGCTCGGCCTGTCCCTGGCCTTTGACGCCATTTTTCTGGCCGCGGGACTGGCCCTTTTCCCCCACCTCTATAGCGGCGAAGACTGAACAGCCAAGGAGAGCGCATGAGGCCGGATTCCCCAAGCCACCGCAGAGGCCGCCTTGCCCGGAACCTCTTCCCCCCGCTGTCCTGGGGCGCCCTGGCGGGAGGTTTATCCCTGGCCGCCTGCCAGTGGCTGATCTTCGCCCATACCCCCCTGGAGGCTTCCATGGGGATAACCCAGAAAATTTTTTACCTCCATCTGCCCCTGGCCTGCTGGGGTCTGTGCAGCTTTTTTCTCGTTTTCGCGGCCGGCATCGCCTATCTCAAGACGCGCAGGGCGGTCTGGGACACCCTGGCCCTGGCGGCGGCCGAAGTGGGCCTGCTCCTGACCGTCCTGGCCCTGGCCTCGGGCATGATCTGGGCAAGGACCGCCTGGGGGGTCTGGTGGACCTGGGACGCCCGGCTCACCACCACCCTGGTGATGTGCTTCGTTTACGCGGGGTATCTGCTGATCCGGACACTGGACATGGCCCCGGAGCGGCGTTCCCTGGTCTGCGCCGCGGTCGGCATCGCGGCCTTTCTGGACGTGCCCCTGGTCTTTTTTTCCGCCCGCCTCTGGAGCTATATCCACCCCGCGTCCATCTCCCTGGCCCCGGAAATGAAGGTGACGGTCATCGCCTCCGGCGCCTCCCTCGCCCTGCTCTGGGCCTGCCTTCTGCTCTTTCGCTGGCGGCTGGCCGAAGACGAACGCCGCCTGGAAATGGTGGCCCGCAAACGCCTGCTGCGGCGGGCCTGACTCGAATTCCCCGGAAAAACCGCATCCGCGCGGTTTTGCCGGGGAAATAAGATATAGAATGATCAGGGACGAAAAAAAACGGCAAAAAAAGGACAGATCTATGGACGCCGCATGGGTTCTCTACGCGGGCGCAATCGCCTGGGCCGGAATCGGCCTGTATCTATTTCGTTTGTCCCGCCGGCAGGCGGCCCTTTCTCTGCGCATCCGGCGCATGGAAGAAGAAGCGGAGAACGGGGCATGACCCCCTTTCCTCCGGCGGCCCGCGGCCTGGCGGCGGTCTGCCTCCTCCTCGGCCTCTTCGCCATGTTCCTGACCTCTTTCGTCGTGATCAAAAACGGCTTTGAGGAACGCTTCCGGCTGAAAACGGCCGCCACAAACAGCTCGCGCCCCGGCCCGGAAAAGACCCCGGCCGGGAGAGCCGCCCCCGCGGACAAACCAGCTTTCGCCGCCCGGACGGATGCCCCGGAGACCGCTGTCGCCTTCATGCGCAGGATCCGGGCCGATCCCGGAGACACCGAGGCCCTCATCGGGCTCGGGGAAGAGTTGATGACCGCCGGAGAATGGACCCAGGCGGAGAACTTTCTGCGCCAGGCCATCCGGAACCGCCCCGAGGACAAACACCCCCGGCAGATGCTGGGCGTCTGCCTCTTCCGGCAGAACAAACCACTTGAAGCCGCCGGGGTCTTCGAGGATTTGCTCCGCCTCCAGGAGGATCCGGTCGCCCTGTACAATCTGGCCGTTCTGTACAAGCACCACCTGAACCTCCCGGAAAGGGCCGATGGCCTCCTGCGCCGGGCACTGAAATCCCCGGAGGCCGACAGGGATCTCCTCCTCAGGCTGCAGGAGGAACTGGCCGCGCCCCCGGAAGAGCGCTGATTCCGCGTTCCAGGCGCGCGCCAAAGCGACAAGGCAAGCTGGGCGCATTTTCAAAACAGGTAGAGAACCGCCAGATCAAAACCGCAGGGACGCGGTTTTGATCTGAAATTCGAATTACAGGACAACAAGTTCCAGGGATTCCGGAGCAAGGGGCCCGGAAAGGAAGTATCCGGCCACGCGGGCGAAGCGCTCGGGGGCATCCGTGGTCAGAAAGTGAAATACGTTGCGGGGGGCTGGATTGAAGAGGCCCTGCCCGGCCAGACGGCTTTCCACCGCGCGGGCGGTGGTTTCCGCGGAATCGACCACAGCCAGGGGAAAGGAGAGGACAGCGCGGATGGCGGGAGCCAAGGGAGGAAAATGGGTGCAGGCCAGGACAAGACAGTCGGGCCTGGTTGCGGGGGGAAGGCCGAGGACGGGGGCGAGGTAGCGGGCGGCTGCGGCTTCCATGACAGGCCCGTCCATCCAGCCTTCTTCGGCCAGGGAGACGAAGAGGGAACAGGAGATGCCGGTTACCCGGGCCTCCGGGCGGAGGGCCTGGATGGCCCGCGTATAGGCTTGGTTGCGGATGGTGGATTCCGTGCCCAGGACGAGGATGCGTCCCGTGCGGGAGGCTTCGCAGGCGGCCTGGGCGCCGGGTTCCACCACGCCGATGACGGGCAGATGGGCGTAGGCTTCCTGCAGGGCGGGCAGGGCGATGGCGGTGGCCGTGTTGCAGGCCACCACCAGGAGCTTGATCCGGCGCTCCACGAGCTTTTCCGTGGCCTGGAGGGCATAGCGGATAATGGTCTCCGATCCCTTGGTGCCGTAGGGGAGCCTGGCCGTATCGCCAAGGTAGAGGAGATCCTCGCCGGGCAGGCGGCGGCGCAGGGCGGAAAAAACGGTCAGGCCGCCCACGCCGGAGTCAAAGAGGCCGATTGGCAGGGCGGCGGGGAAAGGACCGGGGGGCGTCCGGGAGAGACGCGGGTTCAGGGCAGTTCCTCCAGAAGGGTGAAATGCGTGGAAACGGGCGCGCGCAGCGCGGCGAGGACGCGTTCCAGGAAGATGCCCTCGCGGGTGGGGACATCATGCCCGAAGGTGGCGCGAATCCCCAGGGTGACGAACTGGACGGCCCGGTCCATGGCCAGGGGGAGGCTGTCGCCCTGCAGGAGGCAGGCGGTGAGAACGCTGGTAAAGGTGTCCCCGGTGCCGGGAAAGAAGGCGGGGACATAGTCGCAGGGAACCTGCCAGAAGCGTTTCCGGCGGCTCTGATAGGCGACGACGGCGGTATTGCGCCGGCCTGGGCCGAGGGGAACGCTGGTCACGACGGCGGTCTCCGGCCCGTTGTCGGTAAGACGGAAGAGCCAGTCGCGGACCAGGGCGATGTCAAGGCCGGTCTGCTCGGCCTCGAAGGGATAGGGTTCCTTCAGGAGCAGGGCGGCCTCGGTCAGGTTGGGAGTGATGCAGGAGGCATGCCGGATGAGCTGGCGCATGCTTTCGACCATTTCCGGAGTCATGGTGGGGTCGAGTTTGCCGTTGTCGCCGAGGACGGGATCGACCATGGCGATGCCGCCGGGAACAAGGCAGGACTGAATGCAGTCCATGACGACTTCCGTCTGGGCGGCGGAACCGAGGAAACCGCTGTACACGGCCTCGAAACGCAGGCCGAGGGACTTCCAATGCTCCAGAAAGCCCGGCATGGAGGAGGTCAGGTCCACAAAGCGGAAATCGGCGAATCCGGAGGTATGGGTGGAGAGTACGGCCGTGGGCAGGGGACAGACCTGGATGCCCATGGAGGAAAAGATGGGAATGACCACGGTCAGGGAGGTGCGGCCAAAGCCGGAAAGGTCGTGAATGGCGGCGACGCGGGGCACGGCGGGAACCATCGTTCTCTCGGGACGGGGAAGGGTGATCGACAGGGGAAAGACCATACCCGTTTTCCGGACAGCTGCCCACATATTTTTTCCCGGGCATCCGCCGCGCGAGGGAAAAGGATATCTGCAGCTATCACACCTGTCCGAATTCCGGGGAGCACCTCTCGCAAGATGTTCTGGACAAGGGCACGCAAAGTCAACGGCATAGTCAACACCGTTGACCCTAAAAAAGCTGAGGCTCTAAGCCGGGCAGGGCGTTGCCAGAGGCGGCCACAGGTGCTATTTTCTTCCCATAGGAGGCCGCTATGACCACCACAACTTTTGATACCCTCGGATACTTTGAAAAGCTCAAAGCCGCCGGAGTGCCGGAAGCACAGGCCAAGGCACAAATTGAAGTCATCAGGGAAGTTATTGAAGATAAACTGGCGACAAAGCAGGATATAAAAGATTTGAAAACAGAGATGAAAGAACTTGAGTACCGGCTAACAATTCGCCTCGGCGGCATGATGGCCGCTTGTGTTGCCATAGTGGCAGCTTTGGTCAAGCTGCTCTGAACCCGAGACAAATTGTCCCCTCATTGGCGGTTCCCCGGAGCCGCCTTTTTTTACGCGTTGCCTGCCACCATAGACAAGACATGCCCCTGCTTCCTCCGGAGGGTGGAGGCTTTCTCTTTGCGGCGGGGTCCAAGGTGGTATGCCCGATCTCTGGCGCTTCCATCAGGAGGAACCGCGCCGGTCCATTTTATCCTCTCTGCCAAAATTAGAATTTCGGTTTTTCATCTTGCGTGCTGGGAATGGTGCTGGGAAGAAAAAAGCGGTCATAGAGCTTTCTTCTATAACCGCTTGATATTCTTGGTGGGTGGTACAGGGCTCGAACCTGTGACCTCCGGCTTGTAAGGCCGATGCTCTGCCGCTGAGCTAACCACCCGGAGAAAAGATTCCTACGCAAGGCGCCCATCTTCGTCAAGCCGCCATCCCCAATGGAAACACCCGGCTCCCGCAAGGGGGACCGGGCGTTTCGCCTGTTTTTTGTTTTGTTCCCCGACCGCTACATCGTCAGTCCCAGGATGGTCCAGATAACGATTAGCACGAGGGTACTCAGGAAGGGAATAACCAGAGAGGTCATGCCGATATCCGGGTAGGATTTTCTGTGAGTCATGCCGGTGATGGCCAGCAGGGTGATGACCGCGCCGTTGTGCGGCATGGTGTCGAAACCGCCGGAGGACATGGATGCCACGCGGTGCAGCATTTCAGGACTGACGCCCACCTGGGCGCCCCACTCCAGGAATCTCGCGCCCATGGTTTCAAGGGCGATGCTCATGCCGCCGGAGGCGGAACCGGTAATTCCGGCCAGCACGTTTACCGTAAGGGCCTCGGAAATAAGCGGGGTCCCCGGATCGATGCTCAGCAGGAAGTCGCGCACAACGGAAAAGCCGGGGAGCGAACTGATGATGTTGCCGTAGCCGACTTCCGAGGCCGTGTTCATAATGGCGAGGAGAGAGCCGATGGTTCCGACGTTGAGGGCGGTGCCGAGGTTCTTGCGGGCGAAAAATTGCCGGGAGGCGACGATTGCGTTCAGCGCGATCCCGCAGACCAGGGCGATGATCAGCGCCCAGTTCGCCACGGGAATGTTCGCCGAGGCAAGGGGAAGGGTTTTGGTGGGATCCATGATGGCCTTGTCCCAACCCGAAATCACCTGAGTCAGCACATAGTTGATGACCAGCACGGCCAGCAGCGGCAGGGCGGCCAAAAACGGGGACACCTCCGGCACGCCGTCGTCAAAATTGGTCTGCACCCGGGTGTCCGGTTCCCCGTATCCTTCTCCGGCGGCCAGCATCTTGCGCTTGCGGTATTCGAGCCAGGCGACGCCGAGGACGAGCATCATCACAGCGCCTATGGAGCCGAAGACGGGAGCGGCAAAGGCGGTGGTGTTGAAATACCGCGTTGGAATGATGTTCTGGATTTGCGGGGTCCCGGGAATGGCCACCATGGTAAAGGTGAAAGCCCCCAGGGCAATGGAGCCCGGAATGAGGCGGCGGGGCAGGTTGGCTTCCCTGAACAGAGCGGAAGCGAAAGGATAGACGGCAAAGGCCACCACGAAAAGGCTGACCCCGCCGTAGGTCAGAACGGCGGCTGCCAGCACGATGGCCAGAATGGCGCGTTGGGGACCAAGTTTCACGGAGATATAGTGGGCCACGGATCTGGCCGCTCCGCTTTCCTCCATGACTTTGCCGAAAACGGCGCCCAGCAGGAAGACGGGAAAGAAGTTTTTCACATAGGTGGCCGCTTTGACCATGTACAGTTCGGTATAGCTCGGCATAATCGAAAACCCGGCCGTCATGGCCGCCAGCAGAGCGCAGACCGGGGCAAAAAGGATGACGGAAAGTCCTCGGTAGGCGATCCAGGTCAGTAGAAGCAGAGAAAGAATGATGCCGACAACCATAAAACCTCCTGCTGTGGAAGATGAACGGGAATGACCCCAACGAGCTAAACTTTATCAGTACCCATTCCTGAATTTTTTTCAAAAGTCAAGCGCCCCTTTCCCGCCGGCAGAGTACCGCCAGGGCGGCCGGCATGCAGCCAGCAACGGCAACGGCGCCCTGTTTCCGAAGAAAAGAGGGGCGGGACCTCGCGGCGGCAGAGTTCCAGAACCCGGGCGCAGCGGGGGTGAAAAGCGCAACCCGGGGGGCGGTTCCGGGGATCCGGCACGATGCCGGGAATGGCGCCCAGGCGGGATGCGCGGGGATCGTCCGCCTCGTCCGGAAAAACCGGCAGGGATCGCAACAGCCCAAGGGTATAGGGATGGGCGGGGCCGGCCAGGACGGATTCGGCCGGGCCCTGTTCCACAATGCGCCCGGCGTACATGACGGCCAGATCATCGGCCACCTGGGCCACGATGCCCAGGTTATGGGTGATCAAAAGAAGACCGCTGCCGGTTTCACGAATCAGGGTCCGCATCAGGGCGAGGATCTGCCGCTGTACCGTGACGTCCAGGGCGGTGGTCGGTTCATCGGCGATGAGCAGGGAAGGGTCGCAGGCCAGGGCCATGGCGATCATCACCCGTTGACGCATCCCGCCGCTCAGGTGGTGGGGAAAGTTGCGCGCCCTCTCTTCGGGAGAGGCAATGCCCACTTTTTCCAACAGGGTCACGGCCCGGGCCTGGGCGGATGCGGTCCCAAGCCCTTTGTGCAGGCGCAGGCCTTCGCTGATCTGGTCGCCTACGCGCATGACCGGGTTCAGGGAGGTCATGGGGTCCTGAAAAATCATGCCCATGCGGCTGCCGCGCAAGGGAGCGAGTTCGCGTTCGGCAAGAAGGGTCAGATCCCGCCCCTCGAAAAAAACGGCGCCGCCGGTCAGGCGGGCCGGCGGCGAAGGAAGCAGACGGGGAATGGACAGAGCGGTAACGGATTTTCCGCAACCGGATTCCCCCACCAGGCAAAGAGTCTTGCCCCGGCGCAGCGTGAAGCTGACCTCCTCCACAGCCAAATCCGGGGCTGAGGAGTCCGGCCGCGCAAACCCCACAGAGAGGCCTTCGACCCTGAGCAGCGGGGAATCGGCCATGCCGGCGCCTACATGGGCAACTTGGTTTCCGGAGACAAAATCTTGAGCAAGGCGGCCCAGCGTTCCTCTTCCGTTCCGCCGTTTTTGAGAATCTGCTCCGCTTCGGCCAGAGGGTCCGGCGGAGTGGCGGAAACAGCAGCGTTTTTCGAGGGCAGGGAAAATTCGTCCACAATCTCCAACGTCCCCGAATGATTTTGGCGCACAAGGGAAATGCGGATATTGCCCACCTGTTTCGCGGGGATTGCGGGCGGCGCGTCCCCGGGATCTTTCCCGTATTGCTTCAACGCGGCCAGAACGGAGGCCGCGTCCGCTATTTTCCCCCGGGAGGCCGGCGCGGCGCGGATGCGGAATTGCTGGTTTTTTTGCGGCGGAGAACCCTGAGGGGCAGAGTCCTCCTTTTCGAACTTCGGCTCAGGCAGGAAGTCCCGCGGAGGGGAAAGGGCAGGATGCGGATCATTTTTCCGCTGAATTTCCAGCTGGTTGCCAGGGAGCGTCATTCTGGCCCGGGCCAGGAGGCGGACGTGTTCCGGCAGGGAGGAAATGACCTCGGCGGCGTTTTCCGCATGAGCCAGGACGGCCTCGGCAGCCCGGATCATGGCGCCGCAGCGCAGAGCCAGGGCCACTCCGTCCGAAGGCCGGCAATCAACGCGCAACAGGGCGGCGTCCGTGGCAACGACGATTCTCGCCTTGAAGGCTCTGTCCACAACACAGAGCAGTTCCACCTCAAGCATCCTGCCGCCCAGGGCACGCATCAGGGCCAGAGTCAGATCGTGGGTCATGGGGCGGGGAGCAAGGGCTTCTTCTCCCGCGGGAGCCCCGGGCGGCAGAAAAATTTTTTGCGGCGGATTCAGGCTGTTTTCCCCTCCGGATTCCAGGGCATTGAGAACGGAAGAGATGGCAAAAGCCTCCGTCGGGCCGATATTCAGGCTGAGGATACGGTCCGTGCCGCGCGGATGGAGCAGGAGGACAGGCATACTGTTCTCCCCTTGCAGGGAAATTCCAAGGACTGTCATCTCTACCATGGCGCACCCGCCTGTTTGCCCTGAAGGGAATGTTTTGTCGCCCTTTCGATGCTGACCGGCAAAAGGACGCCCTGCCAGCCGTCTTTGCCGCGGGGGGGAAGCGGGACATGGACAATCAGCCCATGAGGGGTTTTTCCCTGCCAGGATTGCTTCCCTGTTCCTTTCCCGCCGGGGAAGACGTCCGGCTTTGTCCCGGCAACCTCGCCGCCACCCTCCTTATCGGCGGCTTCCCGGGAAAGAAAGGACCTCCGGCTGGGTTCTTCCAATAAAATTGTCGCTGTCTTGCCAATCATGGATCTCAGGAGCTGATCACTAGCCTCATTTTGCCATCTCTGCAAGCGGGAAAGGCGGTTCAGGGCCACGGCGCGCTCCACCTTGTCCGGCAGGAGGACAGCCCGCGCCTGGGGACGATCGGAGTAGACAAAGGAAAAACTGGCGGCGAAGCGCACCCTGCGCATCATGTCCAGGGTGGCGGCGAAATCCTCCTCCGTTTCACCCGGAAAACCAGCAATGATGTCCGTGGTGAGCAGGATATCCGGCCGCGCCCGCCGCAGGCTGTCCACAATATCCAGGTACCGGGCGGTGTCGTAGCGCCGCCCCATCCGCTGGAGGATCCTGTCCGATCCGGATTGCAGGGGCAGGTGCAGCCGGGGACAAAGGGGCTCCAGATCCCCAAAGGCGGAGACGACTTCCGGGGCGATGTCCTTGGGGTGCGAGGTGACGAAGCGCAGGCGGGACAGACCCGGCAAGGCGGCCACGTCCCGCAGCAAACGCGCGAAAGGCGCGCCGTCCGGCCTTTCGCTCTCCCCGTCCAGGCCATAGGCGTTGACATTTTGCCCCAAAAGGGTGACCTCGCGCGTCCCGGCGGCCAGCAGGCTCCGGCATTCGTCCAGAACGGCTTCCGGCTTTCTGGATTTCTGCCGTCCGCGCACATGGGGCACAATGCAATAGGCGCAGAAATTGTCGCAACCCTGCATGATGTTGACAAAGGCCGAGGCGGGCGCTGTCCCTTCCTGCCAGACGCCCGCCCGCTCCTCATACTGATCGGCGAAGGCCAGGAGATTGAGGCGCAGGGAAGGCTCCTCCAGCAGACGGTCAATGGCCTCGGGGGCGCGGGCGATGCCGTCCGGGCCGAAAAGCAGGCGGATCTGCGGAAAACGCCTCATCAGGGCAGGCCCGGCCTGCTGGGCGACACAGCCTCCCACGCAGACGGTGATTCCCTGTCGCCGGCGGACTCCGCACAGACGGGCAATGCGGCCCAATTCCGAATAAACCTTCTGCTCCGCCTTGTCCCGCACGGAGCAGGTGTTCAGGACATAGAGCGAGGCGTCCTCAAAGGCCCCCTGCGCAAATCCCCTGCTGCGCAGGGAACGCGCCAGCCAGGCGGAGTCGCCGGCATTCATCTGGCAGCCAAAGGTCTGAATATGGAAAACGGTTGCCGCCATACCTAAAATCCGGCCTCGGCGTTGATGATCTGGATGTGAATGCGCTCCCTGGGAAAACATTTTTCCGTAAGGGTCCAGACGGAACAGATGCGATCCGGGCTTTTACAGTCCATACAGACGCCGGTTTTGACGCAGGGGGTGTCCCGGCGCAGGCGAAGGCTGTTCATGGGGGAAGCCACGGTCCTGACGCGGGTCACGGCTTCTTCAACAGAGGCGCAGATTTTGTTGCGCCCGATCAGGAGAACAACCTTGCGCGGGCCGAAATGCAGGGCTCCCACGCGGTTGCCGAAACAGTCCCGGTTGACCAGCTTGCCGTCCATCGTCAGGGCGTTGGAAGAGGAAAAGTACAAATCAGAGAGAAGCATGCGCCGCCTCAGCTCTACGATCTCCGTCGTGGACAGGCCGGGAGCGCGCGCATCCAGAAGTTCAATCCCCGGCAGATCCCGTATGCGCTCAAGAACGCCGGAGTCAAGGACGGTCTGTGAGCCGCCGAAGCCGACTGTTCGCGGTTTTTCCCGGGGAACGACGGTTTCCGTCACATGCCGGGCCGCGTCGTCCAGACCGGTATGGATACTGACGGTAAAACCGTTGCCCTCCAAAGCCGTCTTCACCTTTTCCAGTTTCACCTGCCAGTACACGCTCTTGGGATCGGCAGCCGCGCTCATGGGAATCTCCTTCGTTGACAATGAGGGGAAACAGGGCATTTTTTCGTCGGGAGTATAGCGTTCTTTCCCGCGTTTGCCAAATTCCGCCGCCGGGCCGGGAAGGAGAAAAAAAGCAAGCGGGCAGGTAACGGACCGCCCGCCACCCGCCCTTGAAGCTACTTGCAAAAGGAAGGTACAGGGTTTCAGCAAGAGTCGTGCCAAACAGGTTCTTTTCAGGAGAAAAAATATTTCAGCAGCTATGGCGAAGAGTTATGTCCTTTTTTCTTCCGGATCCCCCCTCCGGAGTCCGGATCTTCCGTGTAACAATTTGTACGGCCAAAAAAGCGTCCGCCGAGGGCAACTGCCCCTCCGGCCTTGACAATGCCTGCGGATAGCGCACCCGCCGGCGGGAACCGCGCGCTGCCGCCGGTTCAAATTTTTTGACGCTTGCCGGAAAAATTCTGATGGTTCGGGGCGCCGCCCCGAACCCCGCCCGGGGGGCGGATGCCCCCCCGCCCCCCCCCGGAGGGCGAGTGGGCCAAACCCCCAAAACCCCGGGTGG
>JAISNZ010000027.1 GCA_031275955.1 Desulfovibrio sp.
ATTACTTTGCTCCATATTCTTGGTTATGAAAATATGGCTGAGGGGATAGAAGTCCTCGCGGAAAACAAGCAAGCAGCACTGCGGCTCGTTAGATTCGGAAGAACCGAATGACCCTGGTCGCTTCCCTCCGGCCTTGTGGCCGCGCGCCATCGGTGCTAAGGATTGTCAGGGCGCCGCCCGGGCGGGACACCGCCTGCCCATTAAAGCGCTACTTGCTCTGCAAGCGGCAGTCGCGCGGCCTCTGCGGGTCACCCATGAGCAGACCTCTTTTCCCCTTTTTCGCCGGGAATGTTCCGGCCCTTTTCCTCTGGGCGTGCCTGGCGTGTCCCGCGGGCGCCGTTCCTGCCCCGGCGGCCTGCCCTGTGGCCGGAGACGCCATGATCATCGGCATGGTGGGCGAACCGAGCAATCTGCTCCCCGGCCTGTCTTCGGATTCCTCCTCCAGTGAAATCCAGCAGCATCTCTATGTCGCCCCTCTGGAATACGACAAGAACCTGAACGTCGTGCCCTACGCCGCGGAATCCTTTGCCGTCCTTGACGGCGGCCTGCGCCTGCGCTTTGTCCTCCGGCCGGGCATCTTCTGGGAAGACGGGACGGAACTCACGGCAAAGGATGTGGAATTCACCTACAAGCTCATGATCCATCCCGATACCCCCACGGCCTATGCCGGCGACTATAAGGAGATCGCCTCCTTCGCCCTCCTGGGCCGCTACGGGTTTGAGGTTACCTACGCCAAACCCTTTCCCCGTTCCCTGAGCACCTGGATGCGGCCCATCCTGCCGAGGCACGCCCTGGAAGGAGCCGATCTCCGCGCCACGCCTCTGGCCCGCAAGCCATTGAGCTGCGGGCCGTACCGGCTTGAGGACTGGAAGAGCGGTTCCCGGATCACCCTTGCGGCCAATCCTCTCTATTTTCGGGGCAGGCCGCCCCTTGATCGGATCATCTACCGGGTGATCCCTGACGTGACCACGATGTTCCTGGAACTGAAGTCCGGGGATCTGGACGTCATCAAGGAAGGCATGACGCCGCAGCAGTTTCTCTTCCAGACCAGGGGAGAGGACTTCAGCGCGCGCTATACCGCCTACAGTGAACCGGCCCACGCCTATACCTATCTCGGCTACAACCTGCGCAGCGGCCTCTTCGCCGATGTCCGCGTGCGCCGCGCCCTGGCTTACGCCATCAACAAGGAGGATCTGGTCAAAGGATCCCTCTTCGGCCTAGGCATTCCCGCCATCGGACCCTACCGGCCGGGCGACTGGGCCTATAATGCCGCCATTGCCGACTATCCCCATGATCCGGAGAAGGCCCTGGAGCTTCTGGCGGAAGCCGGCTGGCGGAAGGGGGAAGACGGCGTCCTGCGCAGGGACGGCCTGCCCTTTGCCTTCACCCTGCTGACGAATCAGGGCAACGAATCACGCATCAAGGTTGCCGTTCTTCTTCAGAGTCAGTTGCGGAAAATCGGCATTGAGGTAAAGATCCGGGTCGTGGAATGGGCCGCCTTTCTCAAGCAGTTCGTCCTGCCCGGTTATTTTGACGCCGTCATTCTCGGCTGGACCACCACCCTGGACCCGGACGTCTATGACGTCTGGCATTCTTCCCGTGCCGGGGGCCTGAATTTTGTCCATTACGCCAATGCGGAGGTGGATGATCTTCTGGAAAGGGCCAGATCCACCTTTGACGAAGCCGCCCGGAAGAAATTTTATGACCGTTTCCAGGAAATTCTGCATGAGGAACAGCCCTACTGTTTTCTCTATGTGCCCTATGCCCTGTCCGCCGTGCAGAAACGCTTTCGCGGAGTGGATCCCGCTCCCCTGGGCATCTTTTACAACATCCACGAATGGTGGGTCCCGTTGCAGGAACAACGGTACAGGATGCTGAGTCCATGATTCGCATTCAGGAGATTCTCGACAAGGTCGGCGCGCATTATCCGGAGGACAGGGAACTGGTCCGCAAGGCATATGTGTTTGCCGCCGCCGCTCACGCCGGCCAGACCCGTCTTTCCGGAGAGCCCTATCTGTCCCATCCGCTGGCTGTGGCGGATACCCTGGCGGATATGCGTCTGGACGGCTCTTCCGTGGCCGCGGGCCTCCTGCACGACACCGTGGAGGACACCAGGGCCACCATAGAGGAGATTGACGAATCCTTCGGCGAAGACGTGGCCGATATTGTGGACGGCGTAACCAAGATCAGCATGCTGACCTTTGACAGCCAGGAGGAACAGCAGGCGGAAAACATCCGCAAAATGATCCTGGCCATGAATGAGGATATGCGCGTCCTCTTCGTCAAGCTGGCCGACCGCCTGCACAACATGCGCACCCTGGACTTCCAGTCTCCGGAAAAGCAGCGGAGCATCGCCCGGGAAACCATGGATATCTATGCCCCCCTGGCCAACCGCATGGGCCTGCACCGCCAGAAACTGGAACTGGAGGATCTTTCCTTCCGCTATATCCAGCCGGATGCCTACAACCATATCGCGGAATGGCTGGAAACCCACAAGGCCGACGATGCCCGCTACATGGATTCCGTGGTGGCCGTCCTCCGGAAAATTCTGGAGGACAACAGCGTCGCCGCCCGCATCAAGGGCCGCATCAAGCACATCTACAGCATCTACCGGAAGATGAACTCTCTGAACGTCTCCCTGGACGAGATGCATGACATCATCGCCTTTCGCGCCGTTGTGGCCGACGTGAAAGACTGCTACGCCGCCCTGGGTTTTGTCCACGCCGCCTGGAAGCCCGTTCCCGGCCGCTTCAAGGACTACATCTCCATGCCCAAGGCCAACATGTACCAGAGCCTGCACACCACGGTCATCGGTCCGCGCGGCGAGCGCATGGAGGTGCAGATCCGCAGTGAGGAAATGGATCGCCTGGCCGAAAACGGCCTGGCCTCCCACTGGCTCTACAAGGAGGGCAACCGCGTCAAGGCGCGGGACGTGCGGGAATTCACCTGGCTGCGCGAAATGCTGGACTGGCAGAAGATGGAGAGCACTTCCCACGAGTTTTTGCGCTCCCTGCGCTTTGACCTCTTCAAGGACGAGATCTACGTCTTCACCCCGCGCGGTGAAGTGAAGGAATTGCCGGAAAACGCGACTCCCGTTGATTTCGCCTACCAGATCCACACCGCTGTGGGGGATCGCTGCGCCGGCGGCAAAATCAACGGCAAACTCATGCCCCTGTCCACTCCCCTGAAAAGCGGCGATACAGTCGAGATTATCACCGATCCCCACCGCCACCCCAGCCGGGACTGGCTCAAATTCGTCAAGACCGCCAAGGCCCGCACCCGCATCCAGCACTTCATCCGCACGGAGGAACGCGCCCGCAGCATTTCCCTGGGCAAGGAAATCCTGGAAAAGCAGGGCCGCCGCGCTGGCGTCAATTTTCAAAAAGTCCTCAAAGAGG
>JAISNZ010000043.1 GCA_031275955.1 Desulfovibrio sp.
CGCCTCAGCCTATTGCTTTCATCGAAAAATCCGAATTGGTGTTTCATAGACCATAAATACATTATAAATATAATTATTGCAAGATATTTTTTTCTAAATATTAAGAAATATTCATAGGGACTCCCATGGCAAAACAGGAGAAGTTTTTAGAGGTTCCCCTGTGATCCGCAAGGCGCCTCAGATGGCGGTCCAGCCGCCGTCAACGCAGAGCAACTGCCCGGTGGTGTAGCTGGACGCGTCGGAAGCGAAATAGACAACCGCGCCGTCCAGCTCGCCTACTTTGCCGGGGCGGCCCATGGGGCAACAGGCCTTGACAACCTCCCCGAAGGCGGGATCGCCCATGGCCGCTCCGGTCATTTCCGAGGGGAAATACGCCGGCCCAATGGCATTGACGGTAATGTTGTATTTCGCCCATTCGTTTGCCAATGCCTTTGTGAGCATCAGCACGCCGCCCTTTGAAGCGCAGTAGGCGTTGAGCGGTCTGTTCGGCATGGCGACAGAACTATGGATCGAACCCACATTGATGATCTTGCCGTATTTCTGCTCGATCATGACCTTGCCCACTTCCCGCGCGACAAAATACACGCTGTTCAGGTTTGTGTTGATAACGGCGTTCCAGTCGTCGTCAGGCTGCGCTTCGGCCGGCAGAGCCCGCGCGACTCCCGCGTTATTGACCAGAATATCGATCCGGCCGTAATGCTCCCTGATTTTGCCGACAGCGGCTTTGATCTCCCCGTTCTTCAGCACGTCGCACTGAAGGGCAAGGCAACGGACTCCCGTTGCCTCAAGGATTTTTTCGACTTCCTCAAGTCTCTCCAGCCTCCTGGCCAGAATGGCAAGGTCCGCGCCCTGCCCGGCCAGGGCTTTGGCGAATTGAACGCCCAGCCCTGAAGAAGCCCCGGTCACCAGAGCGATTTTCCCTCTCAAGTCAAACAATTTCATGACAATACCTTCTTTTTGGGGGAATGTTCCTGCCGGATGGCCTTTTCCCCTTCCGGCAGCCGAGCCTTTCACACCTGTCCGGATTTCCCGTCGCGTCCCCGCGGTTTTGATCCGGCCTTGCAGCGCTTCGCGCCGGCGGAGCATTTTCTCCGGAGACAGGCCGCGAAGGTACCCATGCTCTATTCCATGTCGCGGCCCATGTCCAGATCCCCCCACCGGGGCACTTTCACTTGAGAGCAAATGTCACCTTATGCCCTATGGCATTTACGCTTGAAACAGTTCGCTTACGGCCAGCCGGCCTGCTCCTGTTTCACGGCAAGGAGGTTTTCTCTTTTTTGCGTGGGGGATCGGGGTATCCGGCGGGGGCGGATCCCCGCCGCGGCAGTCCTTTTAGCGCCCATGCGCTGCTCCGGACAATGGCGGCCGGCTTGGAAGAACAGAGGAGCGCCGGCCGCGCGCCTGCATGCACAGGCAACCGGCGCCCTCCGCCGGGGAGCGCCAAAGATGGAGACGGGTCATGCGCCAAGCATACTCTGCGGGTTCGGACCTTGCCAAGAACATTTTCCCGGATCGGCGAAATTCCCTTGAAGTGTTTTCAGGTTTGCAGTAGAGCAGGGTTCGTGACCGGAGGACCTGTTGTGCCGCAAACGAACAGCGCCAAGGAGTCTTGATGCCCTATACCGTTGAAGACCTCACGCCCCTCAGGAAAAAGCTCCAGATTTCCGTTCCCGCGAGCGAGGTGGACGAAGTCCTGACCAGAGTCCTGGAACTTTACCGCGCTTCCGCCACCTTCAAGGGCTTCCGCCGGGGCAAGGCTCCCGCCGCCATGGTGGAAAAGCGCTTTCAGCGGGAGATTTACGGCGAGGCGGTTTCGGATCTGGTCCAGAAAAATCTGGACGCCGCCCTTCAGGAAAGGGCCTTGATCCCGGCTTCCCGCTTTGAGGTTTCCCCCGGAGATCTGGTCAGGGGCGCGGATTTTTCCTGCGCCGTCAGCTTTGAGGTCATGCCGGAATTCCCCCTGCCCCCCCATGAGGGGCTCCGCGTGGAGCAGCGGCAGGCGACGGTTACGGATCAGGAGGTGGAAGATCTGCTGCAACGCCTGTGCGACAACCGCGCAACCGTCCTGCCCGTGACGGAGGAACGCCTCCCCGCTGACGGCGACATGGTTCAGCTTGACTTTGACGGCTGCGACGCCTCCGGCGACCCCCTGCCGGACGTCTCCGGCCGGGACAGGATCTTCATTCTGGGCCGGGAGGAGGTTGTCCCCGATTTTGAGGCCCTGATCAAAACCCTGAAGGCCGGTGAGTCCGGCGAGGGGCCCGTCGCCTTTCCCCCGGACCATTTTCAAAAGGAACTGGCCGGACGGACGGTAAGCATGAAGATCCGCCTGAAGACCCTCAGCGAACGCAGGCCGGCCGTTCTTGACGACGCCTTCGCAAGGGAGGCCAGCGCCTTCGGCACCCTGGAGGAGATGCGCCAGGGGATCAGGGACAGATTCATCCACAGCCGCGCCGAGACGCACAAGTCCGAGGCCAGGAAAAAACTTCTGGACTCCCTCCTGGAAGCAACGGATTTTCCCGTGCCCGAGGCCATGCTGGAAAGCAACATCTCCCTGGTTGCGGCGCAGATGCGCCGGAATCTGGAGCGGTTCGGTCAAAGCCTTGACGGTTTTGTGCCGGACCCGGAAAAGGATCTGCGCGCGGAGGCCCGGCCCGAGGCCCTGCGCCGCGCCCGCGAACAGATTCTCCTGCAGGCGGTTGCCCGCGAACACGGCCTCGCCGTCAGCGAGGGCGAGCTGGATATGCACCTGCACCATCTGGCCCGGCAAAGCGGGGAGGACTATCGCGCCGCCAGGGAGAGCTACAGCAGGAACGAGGGCTTCCTGCGCGTCCTCCGGGAACGTCTTTTGGAAGACAAGGCCCTGGATTTTGTCTATGATAAGGCCGTCGTCACCCTGATCCCCGCGGACGGCCCCGCGGACGGCCCCGCGGACGGCCCCGTGGACGGCCCTGCGGGCGACCCTGCGGACATTCCTGCGGCCAGCCCCGCGGACGGCGGCGCTGCGCGGGAGACCCCTTTCTCCCTGGCGGAGGACGCCGGGGAGCCGCGGGAACCCGCGGAGGCGGCCCCCCCGTTGCCGGACGCCGGCTGATCTCCCGCCAGGGACCGCGGAGCCGTTCACGGCCGGATCAATCCCCGCTCCGGAAACGCAGGAAAAAGCAGGAAACGGCACGAAACCTGCATACTTTTCCGCAACCTGCCCGATCACCCCGTGAGGAGAGCCATGCCCATTCCCATGGTCATTGAAACCACCGGCCGTTCGGAACGCGCCTACGATATCTATTCCCGCCTGCTCAAGGATCGGATTGTCCTTCTGGGCGAGCCCGTGGACGATCATACGGCCTCGCTGATCTGCGCCCAGCTGCTCTTTCTGGAGTCCGAGGACCCGGAAAAGGAAATCTACCTGTACATCAATTCGCCCGGAGGCGCCGTTACGGCGGGTCTGGCCATTTACGACACCATGCAGTACATCACCTGCCCTGTGGCCACCCTGTGCCTGGGGCAGGCCGCCAGCATGGGCGCCCTCCTGCTCTGCGCCGGAACGGCCGGATTGCGCTACGCCCTGCCGCACAGCCGGATCATGATTCATCAGCCCTCCGGGGGCTTTCACGGACAGGCGACGGATATTGACATCCACGCCCGCGAGGTCCTGCGCATGCGCGAGATCCTCACCGGGATCATGGCCGGGCACTCCGGCCAGACGGCTGAGCGCATCGGGGAGCTTACCGACCGCGACACCTTTCTCAGCGCCCCGGAAGCCGCCGCCCTCGGCCTCGTTGACCGGGTGCTGATCTCGCGCGAGGATCTGGCTCCCAAGGAAAAATAACGAAAGTCCTGTCAAGCGGGACATAGTACCAGGCCGCGCGGGCGCGCGGCGGGAGACGCCATGAAAAAAAACCCCCACGATCCCAAGGCCCCCTTGCGCTGCTCCTTCTGCGACAAGAGCGAAGACCAGGTCAAACGCCTCATTGAGGGGCCTGGCCATATCTGCATCTGCGACGAATGCGTTCTGCTCTGCAACGAAATCGTGGCCAACCAGACCATGGAAGAGGAACGCGGAGACGGCCACCTCCTGCCGCCGGAAACATTGAAGGCCCGCCTGGACGAATACGTCATCGGCCAGGACCGGGCCAAGAAGATCCTGGCCGTGGCCGTGCACAACCATTACAAGCGCGTCTTTTTCAAGGACTCCTCGGGCGGCGATGTGGAGCTGGAGAAGAGCAACATCCTGCTCATGGGGCCTTCGGGCAGCGGCAAGACCCTGCTGGCCAAAACCCTGGCCCGCATCCTCCATGTCCCCTTCGCCATCGCCGACGCCACCACCCTGACCGAGGCCGGCTATGTGGGCGAAGACGTGGAAAACATCCTGGTCCAGCTCCTCCAGAACGCCGATTATGAGCTGGAGGCCGCCTCCCGGGGCATCATCTACATTGACGAAATCGACAAGATCTCCCGCAAGGGGGACAGCCCGTCCATCACCCGCGACGTTTCGGGCGAGGGCGTCCAGCAGGCCCTGCTGAAGATCATCGAGGGCACCGAGGCCAACATTCCCCCCAAGGGCGGCCGCAAGCATCCGCAGCAGGAATACCTGCGCATGGACACCTCCAACATCCTCTTCATCCTGGGCGGGGCCTTTGTGGGTCTGGAGCAGATCATTTCCAGGCGCGCGCGGGGCCGCTCCATGGGCTTCGGCGCCCGGATCGCGGGCGGGAAATCCGGCCCGGCCAAGTCCGATACCGCCTGCCTGGACCAGGTCCATCCCAACGATCTGGTCAAATTCGGCCTGATTCCGGAATTTGTCGGCCGCATCCCGATCATCACCCACCTGGACGAACTCGTGGAGGAAGACCTGATCCGGGTGCTGACCGAGCCGAAAAACGCCCTTATCCGCCAGTACCAGAAACTCTTTGCCCTGGACAACGTCACCCTGCGCTTTACCCAGGACGCCCTGGTCGCCGTGGCCAGGGAGGCCATTGAGCAGAAAACCGGCGCCCGGGGCCTGCGCAACGTCCTGGAAGCGGCCATGCTGGATATTATGTATACCCTGCCCTCCCTGGGAGGAGTCAGGGAATGCGTGATCAACGCCGCTGTCGTGGAAAAGCGCAAGCAACCCCTGCTGATTTACGATACCGACGCCCCCCAGAACGAAAGGGGGCTGGCCAAGGTCCAATAACCGGAGAATCCCATGTCTCTCAGCTTTACCGTTCCCACAGAAGAAATGCCCCTCATGCCCCTGCGCGAGGTGGTCATGTTCCCCAAGTCCATTGTGCCTCTCTTCGTAGGCCGGGAGGCTTCCATCCGGGCCATCGAGACGGCCATTGATCAGCACGAGCGCCACATCCTCCTTGTCGCCCAGAAAGACTCCGCCCTTGCCCGCCCCCTGGGGGCGGACCTCTTCGAGGTGGGCACAGTCAGCCGCATCCTGCAACTGCTCCGCCTGCCCGACGGCACGATCAAGGTTCTCTTTGAAGGGCTTTTCCGCGCCCGCTGGGAGTTTTCCCCCTCCGTCCCTCAGGATCAGACAGAGGAAAGCGCCTTCCAGCTCGTCCTGATCCGGCCCCTGCCCCCGGACGAGAATTCCGGGGCGGAAGCCGCCGCCGCCGTCCGCGCCACCCTGGAAGCCCTGGACGGATACGCCAGGATCAACAAAAAATTCACCCCGGACCTTCTGGCCTCCATCACCGCCCACACCGACCCCGGACGTCTGGCCGACGCCATCATCCCCCACCTCAAGGTGGACTACCTGAAAAAGCAGGAAGTGCTGGAAGCCGCGGACACCGCCGCCCGCCTGGAAATGGTCTTCGCCCTGCTCCAGGGGGAACTGTCCATCTCCAGCATGGAAAAACGCATCAAGACCCGCGTCAAGAACCAGATGGAGCGCAACCAGCGCGAATATTACCTCAACGAGCAGATCAAGGCCATTCACAAGGAAATGGGCCGCGAGGACGATCCCCTGCTGGAACTAAACGAACTGGAGAAACGCCTGCAGGAGAAAGACATGCCCGGTGAGGCCCGGAGCAAGGCCCTGCGCGAGGTGAAAAAACTCCGCCAGATGCCCGCCACTTCGGCCGAATACACCGTTGTGCGCAATTATGTGGACTGGATTCTGGATCTGCCCTGGAATGATCTGAAACCCATTGATATTGATATTGAAAATGCGCGCGCCACCCTGGATGGGGGCCATTACGGTCTGGAAAAACCCAAGGAGCGCATTCTGGAATATCTGGCCGTGCAAAAACT
>JAISNZ010000059.1 GCA_031275955.1 Desulfovibrio sp.
CAATTACTTTGCTCCATATTCTTGGTTATGAAAATATGGCTGAGGGGATAGAAGTCCTCGCGGAAAACAAGCAAGCAGCACTGCGGCTCGTTAGATTCGGAAGAACCGAATGACCCTGACCCGGCCCGCGGTTCCTTGACGCGCCGGCGGGATTGGCGTAACGGCAGATGTCCTTTCCGGCGGAAAATGCCTTTTGGGGTGCAGGCGTATGTTTGACAGTCTTTCCGACAGACTCGGCGAGGTCTTCCGCAAGCTCGGCGGACGGGCGCGTCTGGACGAGGCCAATATTCAGGAGGGCCTGCGCGAGGTGCGTCTGGCCCTGCTGGAGGCGGACGTCAACCTCAAGGTCGTCAGGGAATTCATCGACAATGTCCGGGGGCGCCTCATCGGCCTGGAGGTGGCCAAAAGCCTGAATCCCGCCCAGCAGGTCGTCAAGGGCGTCCATGACGCCCTGGTGGAACTTCTGGGAGGGGAGGAGCAGGGGCTGGATCTCTCCGGTCCGGCGCCCCAGGTGATCATGCTGGTGGGACTTCAGGGATCGGGCAAGACCACCTCCGCCGGCAAGCTGGCCCATTACCTGCGGACTCAGGGCCGCCGGCCCTATCTGGCTCCCCTGGACGTCTACCGCCCGGCGGCCATTGAGCAGCTGACCGTCCTGGCCCGGCAGCTGGACATGCCGGTCTATTCCTCCAGCGCGCTGATGACCCCGCCGGACATCGCGGCGGCGGCCGTGGCGGAAGCCGGAACCTTTGGCTGCGACGTCGTTCTTCTGGACACGGCCGGCCGGCTGCATGTGGACGAAGTCCTGATGCGGGAGCTGGTGACCGTCCGGAACCGGGTCAGGCCCGCGGAGATCCTGTTCGTGGCCGATGCCATGACCGGCCAGGACGCGGTCACCGTGGCCGAGGCCTTTGACGCGGCCCTGGAGATCTCCGGGGTGGTGCTGACCAAGATGGACGGCGACGCCCGGGGCGGAGCGGCCCTGTCCATCAAGTCCGTGACCGGCAAAAGCATCAAGTTCGTGGGCGTGGGCGAGCGCGTCGCCGAGCTGGAGCCCTTTTTCCCCGAGCGCATGGCCGGCCGCATCCTGGGCATGGGGGACATGCTCACCCTCATTGAAAAGGCCCAGGAGACCATTGCCCAGGAAGAGGCCGAGGAGCTGGCCCTTAAGCTCCGGAAGGCGACCTTCGATCTGGAGGATTTCCGCCTCCAGATGCGGCGGCTGAAATCCCTCGGGCCGCTGGAGGGCCTGCTCAAACTCCTTCCCGGCATGGGCGGTCTGAAAAAGGCCCTGTCCATGAAGCCGCTTCCGGAAAAGGAGCTGGCCCGGAGCGAGGCCGTCATCAATTCCATGACCCTGGAGGAACGGCGCCGCCCGGAGCTGATCAACGCCAGCCGCAGGCAGCGCATCGCCAGGGGCAGCGGCCTGCAGGTTGCCGATGTGAACAGGCTGTTACGGCAGTTTGAGGACATGCGGGGCATGCTGAAAAAACTTTCCGCCGGAGGCGGCCGGGGACGCCTGCCTGGGGGGCTGGACGCCCTGGAAGGACTGGGCGGCGCGCCGGATTCCGCGAGGGCCGCCGGGGGGCTTTCCGGAGACGATCAGAAGAAATTGCGCCAGAAACGCAAGGAAGAGCGGCAGCGCAGGAAGAAGCAGCGCCGGTAGCGCGCCTCCTGGCCGCTGCCCTCGATCCGCCGAAGGCGCTTGCGCTTTTGGGAAACACATTCTACTATCCTCTAACGTAGCAGGAGATTCGCAGATGGCCGTCAAACTGAGGCTGACCCGCATCGGAAGCAAAAAGCATCCCTTTTACCGCATTGTGGCGACGAATTCCTCCACCCGGCGCGACGGGCGGCCCTTGGAATTTTTGGGCTACTACAACCCCATGAGCAATCCCGCCAAGGTTGAAGTGGATCGGGAAAAGGTCAGGAAGTGGCTGGAGCTTGGCGCCGAGGCTTCCGCTACCGTGCGCAGCCTTTTGAAGCAATAGGCTTTTCGCCCGCCCCGGGCGGAAAACGCCGCAGACGCGGCCCAGGCGGGCCTCCGCCTGAACCCGGCGAGGTGTTCATGCTCAAAGAACTGCTGGAATACATTGCGAAATCATTGGTGGACAAGCCCGAAGAGGTCCAGGTCACCGAGATTGGCGGAGAGCAGACCATTGTCTATGAGCTGCGCGTCGCCAAGGAGGATCTCGGCAAGGTCATCGGGAAACAGGGGAGAACCGCCAGGGCCATCCGCACCATCCTGGGCGCCGCTTCCGTCAAGCTGAAAAAACGTTCGGTGCTGGAGATCCTGGAATAATTCCCCCGGACGCCGCCCCCCGGACGCTCCCCCTTCCCCGGAAAGGGCCGTTGCCGGGGAAGAGGATCGCCGTCTTGCCCGCACACGCCCTGAACCTCCCTTGACCATGCGCCGCCCCCCCCGTTTTTTGGCGGACAGGAAATCCCCTGTCCGCGCCTCCGGCGGCCCTCCTGTTCCGCCGGAGGCGGAGCTGATCCTTGTCGGCCGGATCAGAAAGCCCCACGGCATCCGGGGGGAAATGCGCCTGGACTTTGCGGCGGAAGACGTCGGCCTTTTGCGCGGCACGGTCTACGTCGCTCCGCCCCAGGGCGGCTCGCCGCCCGCCGCCCATGGCGTGGAACGGACGCGCGTCGGCCGCGGGGGGCTGTTCCTGACCCTGCGCGGGGTGGACAGCCGGGACAAGGCGGAGGCCCTGCGCAGGCACCGCGTCCTGATCCCCAGGAGTCTGCTGCCTCCCCCCGCGCCGGGCGAGGTCTATCTTTTCTCCCTGCCGGGACTGCGCGTTCTGGTCAGGGACGAAGAGGGCGCGGAGGCGGACATCGGCCGCATCGCCTCGGCGGACACTCCCGCCGGCCAGGAAATCTGGACCATCCTGACTCCGGAGGGAAAGGAGATTCTCTTTCCGGCCGCGCCGGACTTTGTCCTGGACATTGATCCTGAGGCCGGCCTCGTCCGCATCGCCCCTCCTCCGGGGCTGCTGGCCCTGTATCTGGGAGAATAGAGCGATTTCCCCTTGAAATGCCCTGGTATGCACATCGCCCTGGTCACCCTTTTCCCGGAATTCTTCTCCGCTCCCTTGTCCGTCGGCCTCATGGGGCGCGCCCGGGAGGCGGGCATCCTTTCCTTTTCCCTGCACAACCCCCGGGATCGGGCGCGCGACCGGCACCGCCGCGTGGATGACCGCCCCTACGGGGGAGGGCCGGGAATGGTCATGCTCCCGGAACCTCTGGCCGACACCCTGCGCGACCTCGGCTTTGGCGCGGAACAGGACCCGGGCCGCCTCCTCCTGCTCTCTCCCGCGGGGCGTCCCCTGACCCAGGCCCTGGCCCGCGACCTCGCGGGCGAATCCTCCCTGACCTTGATCTGCGGGCGGTATGAGGGCATTGACGCCCGTCTGGCCGATCTTTTCCCTCTTCAGGCCGTGTCCGTGGGCGATTTCATCCTCAGCGGCGGCGAGGCGGGGGCCCTCTGCCTGGTGGAGGCGGTGGCCCGGCTCCTGCCGGGATTCATGGGCCACGATCAGTCGGGCGAGGAAGAAAGTTTTTCCCGGGGACTCCTGGAATACCCCCACTATACCCGGCCCGAGACCTTTGAGGGCCTTGCCGTGCCCGAAGTCCTGCGCTCCGGCGACCACAGGCGCATCGCCCTCTGGCGGCGGCGGGCCGCCCTGGCCGCGACCCTGCGCGCCCGGCCCGATCTGCTCTCCGAGGCCGATCTTGACGAAGAGGACCGGAATTTCCTGCGCGGTCTGCCCCTGCCGCGCCTTGGCCGCAACCTTTACTGCGGCCTGGTCCACTACCCTGTTTTGGATCGGGAGGGAAATTCCGTAGCCGTTTCTTTGACAAACCTGGATGTTCACGATATAGCTCGCAGCTCATGCGCCTATGGCCTGGGCGGCTACTATGTGCTGACCCCTTTGGAGGATCAGCGCCGCCTTCTGGAAGAGCTTCTGACCCACTGGACCCGCGGGAAGGGGAAGACCCGCAATCCCCACAGGGCGCGCGCCCTTTCCCTGGTCAGAGCTTTCGACGGCATTGCGGAGGCCGCCGCCTGTCTTGCCTCCGCCAGCGGCCAGGCTCCCCTGGTTGTGGGCACCACGGCCGGTCCCGCGCCCGGGAATCTGCCCGTCCTGAGCCATGCGCGCCTTGCGGAAATTTTGGCCGAACGCCCCGTGTTCCTGCTTTTCGGCACCGGCCACGGACTTGCGCCCGAGGCGCAGGCCCTCTGCCATGCCTTCGCGCCCTCCCTGCGCCGGCATGGTCCCTGTAACCACCTGTCCGTGCGGGCGGCCGCGGCCATCACCCTGGATCGCATCCTGGGAGAATGGCGGTGACGCGGCCCGCCGGAAAAGAGCCTGAGGAGAGCGACATGGACATCATCCGGAAAATCGAACAGGAACACCTGCGCCTGGATTTGCCGCGCTTCAAGCCCGGAGACACCGTCAAGGTGCACATGCGCATCCTCGAAGGCGAGAAGGAGCGCATCCAGGTCTTCCAGGGCAATGTGATCCGCCTGCGCAAAGGGGCCACCGGCAGCACCTTCACGGTGCGCAAGATCTCCGACGGCGTGGGGGTTGAGCGCATCTTTCCCCTGTATTCCCCCTTCATCGAAACAGTGGAGGTGGTCACGCAAGGCCGCGTCCGGCGCAGCCGCCTGTACTACCTGCGCAAGCTCAAGGGCAAGGCCGCCCGCATCAGGCCGAAAAACCGCTATTGAGGGGAGTTTGAGGGGGCAAAGCCCCCTCAAAGGGAATACAGCGGCGGTTCCCTAAAAGGAATATCCCAGAGAAAAGGAGAAGAGCTGGGTATTGCCGTTGGTCCGGGACTTGAGGGTATGGGTGTCCGCGTTGGCCCTGTAGTACCGATCCCTGGCGTCAACATAGGCGTAGGCCAGATCGACGCTCCAGGAGTCCCAGGCGAAGCCGACCCCCAGGCTGTAAATGTCCCGGTCGTCCGTGGGGACAAGATAGTCTTCGTAGCCTTCCGTCATGGGGGACTGGTCAAAGACGTACCCGGCCCGCAGGGTGAGCCAGTCCAGGGGGGAGTACTCCAGGCCCACGTTCAGCCTCCAGGCGTCTTTCCAGTGTTTGGGATTGTTTGAGGTGGGCAGGCCGTGGGGCAGGTGGATGTTCAGGGCCCGGAAGGTGCTCCATCTGGTCCAGACAAATCCCGCCTCCAGGGACAGTTCCGGGCAGGGGGTCCAGGCGACGCCGCCGGAGACGGAGTCCGGAAGGAGAACCGTGGCGTGGGCCTCCCCGTCCCTGAAGCGCGCGTCGTAGCCGGCCTGGACGGCCGGTTTCAGGGCCTCCGGCCCCTGGTAGTTCATGAAGGAAAACTCCGTATCCCCGTAGGCCTTGATCTGGACCTGGCTGCGGTAGAGCAGCCCCACGGCCCAGTTGTCGTCAAGGCGGTAATGCCCGGCCAGGTTGAAGCCCAGGCCGTAATCCGTGGCCTTGGTGATGCTGGTGTCCACCTCAAAGGAATAGGGGACGGGGGCTGTTCCCTCCCCCAGGACGCGTTTTTTGATGTCCATGTTGATGTAGACCACCTCCAGGCCGGCCGCCAGGGAAAGGTCGTCCGTCACCGCCCAGGCGATCGTGGGACTGAGGGAGGCCGAGAGCAGGCTGACCTCGTAAACATTGAAGCGTCCCGCCCAGTTGTGGGGGTATTCAAAACCCAGGCCGTAGCGGGTGAATTCCCCGATGCCGAGAAAGAGGGAGTCGGAGATCTGTTGCGTGTAATAGAGGTGGGGGGCCAGCCAGGTGGCGGGCTTCAGGCTGGAGTCGCCGTGCCGGCCCTGGGAGTCCGTGTAGGTGATGTCTCCCGCGGGGGTCACGGTGGTCAGGCCCCCCAGAAAACGGCCGCCGGGCAGCCGGGTGATCTGGGCCGGGTTATAGGCCACGGCCGAGGCGTCGGGCCGCCGGGCCAGCA
>JAISNZ010000112.1 GCA_031275955.1 Desulfovibrio sp.
GGTAGCGGTAGGAGAGGGCAAGGACCAGGGCGCCGTAGCCGAGGACCATGAAGACGGGCGCCCATTCCACCCAGTTGGGGGCGTATGTCTGCCACTGATCAAAGGGCAGAACGGGAAGGGCCAGATTCTGGACGGTCTGGACGTAGCGGTTGATGGTGACCCCGGCGCAGTCCAGAATGGCGGCGGTATAGAAGATGGCCGGTGTTTCCCGCCATTTCCGGTTCAGGAGGAGGAGGCAGGGGAGGGCCGCCCCCAGGACGATTTCAAAGAAAAGCAGCCACTTGCCGTAGATCCAGCCATAGAAGAACTGGTCAAAGGTCATGCCGGCCCGCGGGGCGATATCGAAAATCCAGACGGCCGTGTCCAGGCATTTGAAGACCAGATAGACCAGGAGCATGGTGCCGGCGATGCGGCCCATTAGGGTCTTGATCTCCCAGCTCACCAGACGTTTGCCGGCGAATTTTTCCATGATGGTGGTGATGAGCACGGTGAAGACCGGGCCCGAGGCCACGGCGGAAAGGACATAGAGGAAGAAGGTCCAGGGCCAGATGAAGAAGCCGTCGCGGAAGTCGTAGGGACGGCCGAAGAGCACGCCGTACATGCCGCCCAGGGAACCCTGGTGGAAGGTGGAGAGAAAGGCCCCCAGGCCCGCGAAGAGGGGCATGACCAGATGCAGGTTGTGGGCCATGTGGCGCAGCAGGGGGATGCGGTTGATCTGCTTCTGTTCCAGAATGAGGGGGAGGTATTCGATCATCAGGACGACGCAGTAGCAGGTGATGCAGAAGATGACCTCGGTGAGCATGGAATGGACGTTGGCGTGCCAGAAGCCGAACCAGACCCGCAGCGGCTGGCCGATGTCCAGGATGAGCACCAGCATGGCCCCGGTATAGCAGATGAAACCGATGATGACGGCCACGTTGATGATGTTTTTCAGGGGATCGATATTCAGGATATAGCGGAGCAGGCCGGTAAAAAAGGCGCCGGCCCCCAGGGCGATGACGGCGAGGTCGAAGGTGATCCAGACGCCGAAGCCGAAATAGTCGTCAAGGGCGGTGGTGCCGAGGCCCTTGGCGAAAACGAGGAAGGCGGCCGCCAGTCCCCAGAGCACGAGGAGGGCGGGGACCCCCAGCATGAGGAGGAATCTGGACAGGGAACAGCGGGTGCGTCCCTCGGGGAAAAGGGGGGCGTCCAGAAGATACTGCTGGTAATAGTATTTTGGTTGCATCGGCTATACCCTTGTCAATGTTGGGAGGAAACGTCGGGATCAGTGTTTTTGCCGCAGCGGGTGGCCGCCGGGTTTTCCGGTGGTTTCCGCTTCCAGGTAGCGGTCGCCCAGGCGGCGGACCCAGGCGCGGCTGCTCAGGTAGTAGACGGCCGGGTCCGTCCCCAGGCGTTCCAGCAGGCGGAAGGCGTTGGGGTTCTCGTGGGTGAGCCTGTATACCCGGTGGGCGGGGTTGTGCAGGTCGCCGAAGACGATGGCCCCGTTGGGGCAGGCTTCAGCGCAGGAGGTGACGTAGCCGTCCTCGGGGATGGCGCAGTGCTTTTTCACCCGCTCGCCTTTGTCGGCCTGGACGAAGATGCCCTTGCCCTCCACCCGTAGCCGGTCCTTGGCCTTCATGAAGCGGTGGTGGCAGAAGGAGCATTTTTCCACCACCCCGCGCGGCCGGACGGAGACATCGGGGGTGAGCACCTTTTCCAGACCTCTGGGCCAGATGGGATCAAACCAGTTGAAATAGCGGGCGTGATAGGGGCAGGCGGCCATACAGTACCGGCAGCCGATGCAGCGGGGGTAAATCTGGCTGACGATGCCGCCCTCCTCGTTGCGCTCCGTGGCGATGACCGGACAGACCGTGGCGCAGGGCTGTTCGCCGCACTGCTGGCAGGGGCGGGGCAGATAGGCCGCCTCGTGCCGGGGAAAGGGCTCGCCGTTGGACAGTTCATAGACGACAAGCCAGTTCAGGCAACGGAGCTTGTTTTCGGCGTTTTCCGTAGGGGCGATGTTGTTTTCCGCCTGACAGGCCACCATACAGGCGCCGCAGCCGGTGCACTTGTCAAGATCAATGGCCATACCCCAGCGGATCTGAAAATCTTTGTTGGCTGACATGCAAGCAATCCTTATGCGTTGGAAACGTCCACGCCCGTCCGGTGCCAGACGGTGAGCCCCGTTTCATATTCGGCGGTGGCGCGCAACAGCTCCATGGCGTTTGCGCCCTTGTCCCGGCTGAAGCCGTCAAAGGCGGTATGCCCGTAGCCCAGGCAAAGGGCCAGAACATTATCGGCAATTCCCTCATAGACGCGGGCGCGGGCGCGGAGGCGCTTCCCGCCGGCGCCGACGCTGATCAGGCGACCGTCCCGGATGCCGCGCGCCTTGGCGGTGGCGCTGTTCAGAAGGGCGGACATCACCCCGCCGTCCAGTTCCGAGGATCGCAGGGTCTTGGTGTTGAAGGGGGGAATGCCGGTGGAAGGCGTGCCCAGATTCAGTTTGGACCAGACAGCCAGAGACAGGAGCGGGGCGTCCAGGCAGCCGGCGGCGGCCCTGGACAGGATGTCGGGACGCAGGGAACAGGAGGCGAAGCTGACAGCGGCCTCATTGAGGACAGGGAAGCCTCCCGCCAGGACGTCAAAGTTGGCCCGCATCCGGACCGCCCTGGCCCTGATCAGATCCTCATAGCTCTCCAGGCCGAGGTTCAGGTCCATCTGCCGGGCGAGGAAGAGCAGGACGTCCGCCGTGAACCGCGCGTCGGCGCCGGGGCGGGCGACCGGCAGGGTGGCGCAGTAAATACCCGTGCCGCAGCCGTAAGGATTGCAGACATCGTCCATGCGCTCGAAACCCATGGGGATGGGCAGCACCAGATCGCAGTTCCCGGCGGTTTCATCCAGAAAGGAGGAAAAAGCCACCTTGAAGGGCACGTCTTTCAGGAAGGCGGCCGCGGCCCCGGGGTCCGGCAGGGCGAAGAGCGGATTGGCCTCATGCAGGACGAGGACAGCCGGGGGATTCTCCCTTTTTCCTCCTCCCATCCAGGCGGCCAGATCGTTCGCGTAGAGATCGCGCCGGCTCCAGGCATTGAGGAGCAGGGGCCCCGGTTCCGGCAGGAGGCGGAGCCCGCCGGGGGCGTTGATGTTCCCCAGAAGGGCGTTGACGGCGAATCCGGCCATGACGGGCGCGGCTCCCGCGCCCTGGTTGAATTCTCCGCCCACGATCACCAGGGGAGCCTTGGCGGCGAGCAGGGCGTCCGCCACTCCCGCCAGGGTTTCCCTGGGGAGGCCGGTCGCCTTGGCGACGGTATCCAGATCGTAATCCGCCGTCATCTGGGCAAAGGGCCCGAAATCGGAGGCCGGCAGGGTTTTGCCCCTGGAGATGAAGATATTGGTCAGGCAGAGGGCCAGAAGGATCCCTGTTCCGGGAGGAATGGGCAGCCAGGCGTCGGCCACGACTGCGGTGTTGTTCTGCACCGGGCCCGCGTAGACCAGGGTCGTCCCCGGCGGGACGCCTTCCCGCGGATGGGGATGGGAGGCCCCGAAGAGACGCCGGTTGCGGACGACAGTGCCCCAGGTTTCCAGAAGGTTGGCCCCGATGGACAGGACATAATCGCTGCGCTCCAGATCGTAGCCCAACTGGGCCTTGATGCCCAGAAGGTCGCAGGCCCTGGCCGCGCACTGCCCTTCCGAGGGCAGGAGAAAGACCTGCGACGATCCGAGGGCGGAGGCGAAGGCGCTGAGGACCTCATTCACCGAGCCGTTCTCGTCGCCGGAGATGAA
>JAISNZ010000146.1 GCA_031275955.1 Desulfovibrio sp.
CCGGCAACTCTTCAAAACCACATTCCAAAATAAAGGCTGGCATGGCAGTTCCTTTTTCCCCAAGGCATGGAAGATGGACACCTGTTCACTCAATGTTCAGATTACCGTGCCTCCGGGACATCAGCTTCGAAGCAGGGGCCAGCCCAGGGCTTCACGCTGCGCCGCATAGAGCCTGGCTACGGATGAAGCGAGGTTGCGCACCCGGGCAATATATCCCGTGCGCTCTGTAATGGAGATGGCGCCGCGCGCGTCCAGAAGATTGAAAATATGCGAAGATTTCATTGTATAATCATACGCAGGCCAAAGCAATTTTCGGTCCAAAAGGCTAACAGTCTCTTTTTCATAATCATCAAAATGTTGCAATAGCATTCCAGCATTGCTGAATTCAAAATTATATTGAGATTGCTCAACTTCATTCTGATGATATATGTCCCCATATAATATATGATCATTCCATGTAATATCATATACAGATTCTTTTTCTTGAAGATACATACATAAGCGTTCCAGTCCATATGTAAGTTCCAGACTGACAGGGGCGAGATCCAGACCTCCTATCTGCTGAAAATAAGTGAACTGCGTTACCTCCATGCCGTTGAGCCAGACTTCCCATCCCAGGCCCCAGGCGCCCAGAGTGGGGGATTCCCAGTCATCTTCCACAAAACGGATATCGTGGACGAAGGGATCGATACCAAGGGCATTCAGGCTTTTCAGATAAAGATCCTGGGCATTTTCCGGCGAAGGTTTCAAAATGACCTGGAATTGAAAATAATGCTGGAGGCGATTGGGGTTTTCGCCATAACGGCCGTCAGTAGGCCGGCGGGAGGGTTCCACATAGGCCACGCTCCAGGGTTCCGGCCCGATAACCCGCAGAAAGGTAGCCGGATTAAAGGTTCCCGCCCCGCATTCCAGATCCATAGGTTGCTGGATAACACAGCCGTGTCCGGCCCAAAAATTTTGCAGGGTAAGGATAACATCTTGAAAATGCATGGAAGTTCTCCTGGAAGAAAAAGCGTTTCCGGCCTTTCTCCCTCTCCGTTACAGCAATCTCGCGGGCGTTGCGCAACAATGAAACCTAAGGGCAGGGCAGTTTTTCTGAATGGACAATGCCCAGGTGAAATGTTCCGGCCCCGCGGAGCGGTTGGGCCTCTTTGCCCGAAAGCGTATCTCCTGTCAATCGAGATCATACCCTGGCAAAACGGCCTTTCTCCCAGGTCAGGCCCACATGGCGGCAGACAAAGGCGTCCAGCGCTCTGGAACAATCCGCCAGATCCCGCTCAGGGCAGGCGGGATCGATCCATTCTCCAGGGGCGCGTTGCTGCACCGCCGCCAGCAGGGCAAGGGCCGCCGGTCCAAGGTTCATGAGCCGCCCAAAGATCAGGCGGGGAGCGCAGGACGGGCAGAAGAGACGTCCCTCCTCAATGGAAAAACGGGCGCCCCTGTCCGCCAGGGAACAGCCGCACCCGGCGCAGGTTTCGGGGCTCAGGGCATAGCCCTGATCAAAGGCGACCCGGGCCCGAAAGAGGAAGGGGACATACGGGGACACAGCCTCCACTTCTTCCAGAAGCTGGAGCAGTTGCCGCATCACGAGGTGGACCTTGTCCGCTCCTTCCGATCCGACACCGAAACACTGCAGAAATTTGGCGCAATTGGCGGCCAGACCGAAGCGGGCCCAGTCAGCGCGCAAACGCCGGGAACCCCGAAGAAGAACGCCTTCCTGCAAGGCCAGATAGGCCCCCTGGCGGGAACTCCTGGCCTTGACGAGAACCTCGTTAAAGACATCCAGGCAACCGGGAAAGCGCCTCCGGCTACGGCTTCCGCCAAAGGCGAAGGCAGAAAGAATGCCCCGGCTGGGGGAAAGAAAACGAATCCAGAGGTCCGCTTCCTTGAATCTGCCCACTTGCAAAATAAGTGCCTGTTCAGAGAATTCCATACCCGCAACCGGTTTCTCCCGCAGTTTCTTTTCCTGATAGAGGCGCTCGCAAATACCTTTTTATAGCAGTTCACGGCTGACTCACGCCGCTTCGCGGCGTATCCGCTTACTGTTTGCCGGTTTACGCGAAAACCGGTCTGATCTCATGCGGATTTCCGATCAGAACAGTATCCCTGCGGCCTTGATCCGGCGGTACGGCGGACGTCTGGCGAGGAGCTACGGATTGCCGGCACGGACAGAGGCATCGTCGGGAAAGCGGATGATTTTGACCTCCCCGGAGCGACCCAGGCTACCCAGGTCCTGATTATTATAGAGAAGGCGGATTCCTCCGGCATTGCCCAGATGTATTTCAAGGGAATCCTTGAAGGAAAAGGACCGGCTTTGGCCCGGAAAAAGGGTAAAATGCTCGCGGGTCCGGGCGTTATCGACACGAAAGCGGATCCAGCATTCCTGCGTCGCCTTAACTTCCACTTTCTGCGGACCGCCTTCGGGCGCAAGGGAAGAATTTGTTGCAAGGACATGGATTGCGCCGGGCGTTTCCCTGCTAACCGCAGGCAGGGAAGCGTCCTCCTCAGGCGCGGGAGGGGGGACTTCCAGAACTTGCGGCGGGGGGGATGAAGGTTGCGCGGCGGCAGGCAAGAGGCCGGCAAAGGCGCCTCCATTGTGCGCGGCGGGAGGCGTTTCCTGCGGAGAATCTCCGGGCGCGTCCTGGATCGTTATGGCGGAAAAGGGTTGCTTGATAAAGTCCCAGATGGCTGCGCTGTAGCGGACAGCCAGATAATAGGCCCCTCCTCCGATACCTGCCAGGAGACAAAGAACAAAGAAGAGGACAAGGATTTTCCTCTTCAGGGCGGACGGCGGCGGCACATGCAGGCGGGCGATAATCTTTGCATCCGCGCCCTCCTCCTGAAAGGAAGGGGAAGAGAAAATTTCTTCAAGGTGGGCGGCAATATCTTCCGGGGTCAGACCGACAACCAGGGCGAAGGAACGGATAAAGCCCTTGGTGTAAACGGCATGCGGCAGAATTTCCCTCTCTCCTCCCTCAATGGCCTGCAAAATCCGGGGGGAGACCTTGATGCGCATGGCGACATAATCAATGGTCATACCGGCTTCTTCACGCCGGGCCTGAATTTTCTGTCCCAGCTCCGTCAAGGTCATTGCAACTTTTCCCCGCAAAACCGTCGTCGGTTGAAGTGGGCGAAGTCCAGAAAGGAGGTCCGCCCCGGAAGTGTCTGTTATCCGCATTTCAGATCAAAACTGCATGCGTGCGGTTTTGCTTTGGCGGTTGTATCGGGATCGCGGTCCCGCCTTGCCCGCCGTCAAGCGATCATCGCGACCGAAAAAAATCCTGCACCACCGGTCCGGAGACCCTGTCGCGGAAAAGGAGGCTACAGGCGGATATCAACCACCGCTTTGCTCCGCAACTGCTGCGTATATTCCCTGAAGCGTTCTTCCATGCGGGGCTGGCGTAAAAAGGCTTCAATCTGTCCGGAGGCTTGTTCCAAAGTTTGCGGCTCCCCTTCCCCTACCGCCTTGAGAAGGAAAAGCACCGTCTTCCCCTCGGAAACAAGAAGGGGAGTCAGGCCCCCACCGGGGATGGCGGTAAAGGCCTTACGGACATTTTCCGGCAGGGCGTTCCAAGGCACCCGGCCGATATACCCCCCGTTCCTGTTGCTGGGATCTCCGGAATATTGGC
>JAISNZ010000154.1 GCA_031275955.1 Desulfovibrio sp.
TCGGCTGTGCGCCGATCTCGTCCGTCTGCCCCAGGATCTGGCGGTGTACGCGCGGCAGGCGGGCTGGGACAAGCCCCTGCTCTCCCCAAAGGAGCGGGCTGTCCAGGCGGCCAGGACCAGGCGCCTGTTTTTCGCCCCCTGGGACCAGATCTCCCCCGGCCCCTTGGTGGGCAAATCCCTGCGCAGCAACTTCGGCCTGCGCCGGGAAAAGGGCTTTATGGAGAATCTGCGCCCCTTCACGCCCGAAGCCTGGGCCGATCTGGAGGACAACGCCGACGCCGCCGGCTACCCCGGCCGCGCCCAGCGCGCCATTACCGTGCGCGCCACCAGCCTGCGGGCCATGCCCAGCCGCAAGCCGTACTTTCTGAATCCGGATCAGGCCGGAGAGGGCTACCCCTTTGACTATTTTCAACACACGGCCCTGTGGACAGGGACTCCTGTCTTTATCTCCCATATCTCCCGCGACGGGCAGTGGGTCCTGGCGGAAACCAGTTCCTCCATGGGCTGGATGCCCGCCGCTGACGCGGCTGTTGTGGACGAAGCCTTTGAGCGCCTCTGGCGCTCCCGGCCCCTGGCCGCCCTTGTGCGCGACGGTGTTCTGCTCCGGGACAGGGAAGGGCGGTCCGCGCAAGGCGGCATCGGGGCGCTGCTGCCCCTGGAGGCTCCTCCGGGGGATGCCCGCCGCCGGGGAGAGCCTCCGCGGGTTCTCTTCCCCTGGCGCGCGGCGGACGGGAGGGCCCTGGCGGCGACGGCGGTTCCGGCGCCCGGCGAGGCCGTCCCTTTCCCCCTGCCCCTGACTCCCGGAGAGATGGCCGGGGTGGGCAACGTCATGCTGGGGCAGCCCTACGGTTGGGGCGGCCTGCTGGGAAACCGGGATTGTTCGGCCCTGACGCGGGATCTCCTGCTTCCTTTCGGGATCTGGCTGGCGCGCAATTCCGGCGGCCAGGGAAAACAGGGAAGAGAGCTGGATCTGCGCGCCCTTGAGCCCAAGGAACGCCTGGAGCGCATCACGGCCGAAGCCGCGCCCTTTTTTTCCCTTATCTGGCTGCGCGGGCACATTGCCCTTTACCTGGGGACCTACGCGGGCGAACCGGTCCTCTTTCACAGCATCTGGGGCCTGCGCCTGGGGGGGAAAAGCCCCGGCGACCGCGAGGGCAGGGCGGTCATCGGCAGGGCCTGCGTCACCGGCCCGCGCCCCGGCGCGGAGCTGCCGGACATCTCCACCCCCAACAGCCTGCTGGACCGGATGGAACGGATAGTCCTTCTGCCCCCCGCGGACAAAAAGGCCGTATCCGGGGAAAAAAACCCGCGGGGAAAACCGGCCGCATCCGGGCAAAAACCGCGGGCGGGGAAGAAGAAACCGGCCGCATCCGGAAAAAGGACGCGGGGCGGGTCTCTTGCCGGAAGCCGCGGGACGGGGGAAACCCCCGCAGGTGGCCTATGATCGCCCCGGCGAACAGGAAGGAGGACCCTGCCGGGGGAGAATCCCCTGCCGGGGGAGGGTCCCCTGCCGGGGGGGAGTCCCCCCCTTGGGGAGAATTTCCTGCCGGGGGTAAGGGGAGCCGCTTTTTTCTGGCCACCCTGGGCTGCAAGGTGAACCAGTACGAATCCCGGGCCCTGGCCGAAGCCTGGCTGGATCGGGGCTGGACGCAGGCGGCGGCGCCGGAGGAGGCGGATGTTCTGGTCCTGAATACCTGCGCGGTGACGGAACGGGCGGCGGCTGAAGCCCGGAGCCTGGCCCGCCGCTTGCGCCGGGCCTCTCCCGGGGCCCTTCTCCTGATCACCGGCTGCGCGGCCGAGGTCCTGCCCGGAGAGTTTCAAGCCCTGCCGGGGGTGACCTCTGTCGTGGGCCAGGGGAGCAAGGCGGCCCTTGCCGGCCTGCCTCTCGCTCCTCTTCCGTCTCCCCCGCCCCGCTCCGCCGGCAGGGAGGAGGCCGCCCCGTTCCCTGATTTTCGCATCTCCGGCTACGGCCGCTCGCGGGCCGTGCTCAAGGTGCAGGACGGCTGCTCCCAGGGCTGCGCCTACTGCGTTGTCCCCCTGGCGCGGGGGCCGGCCCGCTCCCGTTCCCCGGGGGAGATCCTGGCCGAGGCCGGGCGGCTTCTGGAGGCGGGATTCCGGGAGATCGTCCTCAGCGGGGTCAATCTGCGCCAGTACAGGCAGGCGGGCGGCCGGAACGGGGGGGACTTCTGGGATCTTCTGGCCCTGCTGGAGTCGGAGCTGGCCCCCCGCTGGGCGGGCCGGGCGCGTCTGCGCGTCAGCTCCCTGGACCCGGGCCAGCTTGGGGGGCGTGCCCTGGAGGCGCTGGGGGCAAGCCGCCTCCTGGCGCCGCATGCGCATCTTTCCCTCCAGAGCGGCAGCCCTTCCGTCCTGCGGCGCATGGGCCGGGGCCATTATGACCCGGCCCGGACAGAAGCCTTTCTTGAAGCCCTGCGGGCTTGCTGGCCGGTATTCGGCCTGGGGGCGGACCTCCTGGCCGGATTTCCCGGGGAGACGGAGGCGGAATTTCAGGAAACCCTGGCCCTGTGCCGGAGGCTGCCCCTCAGCTATGCCCATGTCTTTCCCTATTCGCCCCGGCCGGGCACGGCGGCCGCCGGTTTTCCCGGCCAGATCCCCTGGGGGGAGAAAAGGCGCAGGGCCGCCTTGCTGCGCCAGGCGGCCCTGGCCGGGCGCCGGAACTTTCTTCGCCTCCAGCTCGCCCAGCCGGGGATGCGGGTGATCTTTGAGAAAGGGCGCGGGGCGGAGGCCGGCGGGGGAACGGCCGGGGAGCCCGCGCGGGGGAGGAACGAATGGTACCAGGAATGCCTTCTGGAGGGGCAGGACGCGCCCCGGGGGGAACTGACCGAGGTCAGGCCGCTGCGTCTTTTCCGGGATGCCCTGGTGGTGGCGCTTGCGCCGCGGGAGACGAAGGGATGACAGGTCCGCCTTCCCAGCTCCGGCGGCGGGGACGCCGCCGCGGGCGCCTTTTTCCCGCCCCGGCGGAATCAGCCCGCCTGTACTGCCGCCTGCAGCCCGCACAGGTCCATCTCTTCCGCTATTTTTTGGAGGCGGAGGACAATCTTGGCCTCATGACCGTGGTGGATCGCTGGGGAGCGGTGGCCCAGATCCGTTTTTCCCCCCAGCAGGAGGCGGAGATGCTCCGTTTTCTGGAGGATCTGCGGACAATCCTGCCCTTTTCCCTGCTCGGCGGGACGCGCGAATGAGCCGGGTCAGGGGGCGGAGATCCCTTTCCCCCGGGGAGGGAAAGATGCTTTTCTTCAGCGGCGGCACGGCGCTGAAGGAAACGGCCCGCGTTCTCAGCCGCCATACCGCCTCCTCTGTCCACGTCATCACCCCCTTTGACTCAGGAGGCAGTTCCGCCGTCCTGCGGCGGGCCTTCAACATGCCGGCGCCGGGGGATCTGCGGGCGCGCGTCCTCGCCCTGGCGGACGAGGACAGGCCCGGCGTCAGGGACCTGCGGGCGCTTTTCAGCCACCGCCTGCCGCCGGGGGGAGAGGAAGAATGGCGCGGCCTGACCGGGGGCGGACATCCCCTGCTGCGTCCCCTGGCCGGGGAATGCCGGGAAATGGTCCGGGAGCGCCTGAACCTGCTTGCGCGGCGGCTGCCCGAGGGCTTTCCCCTGGCCGGGGCCAGCCTGGGGAACCTCTTCCTCGCGGCGGAATATCTGCGGGCCGGGCGGCGTCTGGGTCCGGCCGTCACCGCCCTGTCCCGGCTGGTGAAGGCCAGGGGGCGGGTCTATCCGGTGACGGAGACCCCGGCCCACCTGGCGGTACGGCTGGCCTCCGGGGAGATCCTGGTGGGACAGCACACCTTCAGCGGCAAGTCCGGGCAGGCGCCTTGCGCGCCCATTGAGCGGATCTGGCTGACCAGGGCGGAGGATTCGCCGGAGCCGGCGCGGATCGCCATCAGCGCCGCCATGGCCGGACGCATCCGCCGGGCCGGGGTCATCTGCTATGCCATGGGCAGTTTTTACTCCAGCCTCCTGGCCAGCCTCCTGCCCGGCGGGGTGGGCAGGGCGGTCGCGGCCAGCGCCGGTCCCAAGATTTTCATCCCCAACCTGGGCCGGGACCCGGAACTGGCGGGCCACAGCCTGCGCCTGCAGGTGGAACGCCTCCTGAAGACCCTGCTGGCAGACGCCCCCGGCGCCCGGCCGCGGGAGGTGCTCAGCCATCTTCTCCTGGACAGGGGCGGCGGCTATCCCGGCGGCATTCCCCATGCCTGGCTGGCCGCGCGGGGCATCGCCGTCCGGGATGCCCCCCTGGTTGACCCGGACAGCGCTCCCCTGGCGGGGGCCGGAAATCTCGTCCCCGCCCTGCGGGATCTGGTCCGGGGAGGCTGAGGATTTTTTGGTGCAAATCCGGCCTGAACAGGATAGCATGGGCCTGCGCCCGGCGGCCTTTCCCCTGCCCGGGCAAAGGGCCGCTGTCTTTCCCGCCTCCAGGGGAGAGAGCCGCCTTCCGACACCCCGGCGGAGGCTGTTTCTTTCCCGCTCACCACCGTCAGGCGCGTCCCCGTTCAAGGAATGCCCTGAAAAACCTGTAAGGAGTTTCCCTATGGCCAGCAGCATGAAGACAATGGACGGCAACACCGCGGCCGCCTATGTGGCCTATGCCTTGAGCGACACGGCGGCCATATATCCCATTACCCCGTCTTCCACCATGGCGGAGGAAGCGGAACAGTGGGCCGCTGAAGGGCGGAAGAACATTTTCGGCCAGACTGTGCAGATTCGCCAGATGCAGTCCGAAGCCGGGGCCGCGGGGGCGGTGCACGGCTCCCTGTCCGCCGGCGCCCTGACCAGCACCTTCACGGCCTCCCAGGGCCTGCTGCTGATGATCCCCAACATGTATAAAATTTCCGGCGAACTGCTCCCCGGCGTCTTTCACGTCTCGGCCAGAGCCCTCGCCGCCCACGCCCTTTCCATCTTCGGGGACCACCAGGACGTTATGGCCACCCGCCAGACCGGATTCGCCTTCCTGGCCTCTTCCTCGGTGCAGGAGGCCATGGACCTCGCCCTTGTGGCCCACCTTGCCGCCATTGAGTCCTCCGTGCCCTTCTGCCACTTCTTTGACGGCTTCCGGACCTCCCACGAGGTGCAGAAGATCGAGACCATCGCCTACGACGACATCGCCAGGCTCGTGAACTGGGACAAGGTAGCCCGCTTCCGCGCAAGGGGCATGAACCCGGAACATCCGGATCAAAGGGGCACGGCCCAGAACGCGGACATCTATTTCCAGAACCGCGAGGCGGCGAATCCCTTCTATGAGGCCGTGCCCGGCATCGTGGCCCTGCAGATGAAAAAGGTCGGCGATCTCACGGGACGCCCTTACCACCCCTTCGACTATGCGGGGCACCCCGAGGCCGACCGGGTGATCGTGGCCATGGGCTCAAGCTGCGAGACCATCGAGGAGACCGTTTCCCACCTGCTGAAACAGGGCGAACGGGTGGGGCTGGTCAAGGCGCGCCTCTTCCGTCCCTTTTCCGCGGAACACCTGCTGCGGGTCATTCCCTCCTCGGCCGAGGTCGTCACCGTCCTGGACCGGACCAAGGAACCCGGCAGCATCGGGGAACCCCTGTACCTTGACGTCTGCGCCGCCTTTTTCACCAACGGCCAGATGGCCTCCGTCATCGGCGGCCGCGCCGGACTGGGGTCCAAGGAAGTGACCCCGGCCATGGTCAAGGCCGTCTTCGACAACATGCGCGCGGCCTCCCCCAGAAACCGCTTCACCCTGGGCATTGAGGACGACGTGACCTTCACCTCCCTGGAAACAGGCCCGGACATCAATACCGTCCCCGCCGGCACCGTGCAGTGCAAGTTCTACGGCCTGGGAGCGGACGGCACCGTGGGCGCCAACAAGCAGGCGATCAAGATCATCGGCGACAACACCCCGCTCTTCGCCCAGGGCTACTTTGCCTACGACTCCAAAAAATCCGGGGGATTCACGGTTTCCCACCTGCGCTTCGGCACCTCGCCCATCACCTCCACCTATCTGGTCAACCAGGCGGATTATGTGGCCTGCCACAAGGCGGCCTATGTGCACCTGTACGACATCCTGGCGGGCATCAAGGAGGGCGGGGTTTTCGTCCTGAACTCCAACTGGACCCCGGAGGACATGGACAGGGAACTGCCCGCCTCCATGCGCCGGACCATCGCGGCCAGGAAACTGAAGTTCTATAACGTGGACGCCGTCAAGGTCGCCGGCGACCTCGGCCTTGGCGGACGCATCAACATGATCATGCAGACGGCCTTTTTCAAGCTCTCCAATGTCCTGCCCTTTGAACAGGCGGTGGCCCTGCTCAAGGACTCCATCCGGGAAACTTACGGCGGCAAGGGGGAAAAGGTCGTGGCCATGAACATCGCCGCTGTGGATAACGCCCTGAACTCCTTGCAGGAAATTCAATATCCCGCCTCCTGGGCCGAGGCCGGAGATCCCGCCCCCTGCTCCTGCGGCTGCGGCGGCCACAGCGAGGAACCCTCCTATATCCGGGACGTGGTCCGTCCCGTCCTGGCCCAGCGGGGAGACGGCCTGCCTGTTTCCGCCTTCTCCGCCGACGGGATTGTCCCCCTGGGCACCGCCGCCTTTGAAAAGCGCGGCGTGGCCATCCTGGTTCCCCACTGGATTGCGGAGAACTGCATCCAGTGCAACCAGTGTTCCTTCGTCTGTCCCCACGCCGCCATCCGGCCCTATCTGGCCACGCGGGAAGAGCTGGAAGGCGCCCCGGACTCCTTTGTCACGGTCGAGGGCAAGGGCAAGGCCATCCAGGGCCTGCGCTACCGGATGCAGGTCTATTCCCAGGACTGTCTCGGCTGCGGTTCCTGCTCGGAAACCTGCCCGGCCAAACAGAAGGCCCTGGTCATGAGGCCCATTGAGGAGGAACTTCCCCTCCAGGTGCCCAATCTGGCCTTTGCCGAGGAGCGGATCAGCATCAAGGACGACCTCGTTCCCCGCGACACCGTCATCGGCTCCCAGTTCCGGCAGCCCCTGCTGGAATTCTCCGGGGCCTGCAGCGGCTGCGGGGAAACCCCCTATGTCAAGCTCCTCACCCAGCTCTTCGGGGAACGCATGATCATCGCCAACGCGACGGGCTGCTCCTCCATCTGGGGAGCCTCCGCGCCCACCGTGCCATACGCCGTCAACAAGAACGGCTGCGGCCCGGCCTGGGGCAATTCCCTCTTCGAGGACGCCGCCGAGTACGGCTACGGCATCGACATGGCCTATTCCCAGCGCCGGGGAAAGCTTCTGGACCTCGTCCGCGAGGCCCTGGCGGGGGATCTGCCGGAAAAACTGCGCGCGGCCCTGCAAAACTGGGCCGACAACATGCAGGACGGCGATCTTTCCCTGCGATACGGCGAAGAGATCCTCGGCCTCCTGGACGAAGATCTCCTCACCGCCAACCCCCTTCTTTCGGAAATCGCCGGCCTGGACGATCTCTTGGCCAAAAAATCCCTCTGGGTCATCGGCGGCGACGGCTGGGCCTACGATATCGGCTACGGCGGCCTGGATCACGTCCTGGCCTCAGGGGAGGACATCAACCTTCTGGTCATGGATACCGAAGTCTATTCCAACACCGGCGGCCAGGCCTCAAAGGCCACTCCCACGGGGTCCGTGGCCAAATTCGCCGCCAGGGGCAAAAAGGTGGCCAAAAAGGATCTCGGGCGCATGGCCATGAGCTACGGCTATGTCTATGTGGCCTCCGTCGCCATGGGGGCCAACAAGAACCAGGTCCTCAAGGCCTTCAGGGAGGCGGAAGCCTACAGGGGTCCCTCCCTGATCATCGCCTATGCCCCCTGCATCAACCAGGGCATCCGCAAGGGCATGGGCAGGAGCATGGAGGACTCCAAACTGGCCGTTGATTCCGGCTACTGGCCCCTGTACCGCTTCAACCCCGAGCTCACGGCCCAGGGGAAAAATCCCCTGATCCTGGAATCCAGGGCTCCGGACGGGACACTGCAGGACTTCCTCTCCGGCGAGAACCGCTATACCCAGCTGGAGGACATTGAGCCGGAAGAGTCCCGGCGCCTGCGGGCCAGGATTGAAAAGGAATACGGGGAACGCTACCTCGCCCTGAAACAGCTTGCGGATCTGCCGCCCCTTGTCCCGCCGGCGGGCGGCAGGCCCAAAGCGAACGGGGAGTAGCGGAGGCGTACACAGTCCGCTTGAGGGCGGGCAAAGCCCGCCCTCAAGCGGCAAGCTCAAGCCGGAAAGGCTCTGAACGCGGAACTCAGCCGCGCGTTCCGAGGTATTCCAGAACGGACTCCACGGCCAGCCTGAGCATGTTGGTATTCGCGGCTTCCGTGTAATATCCCATGTGCGGCGTCGCTATGGTATTTTCCAGATGAGCCAGGCCCCAGTCGGCCGGAGGTTCCCCGGAATGGACGTCGATGGCGGCGCCGGCGATCCTGCCGTCCCTGAGCATGGTTTCGAGAGCGGCGTAGTCGACGATCTGGGCGCGTGAGGTGTTGATGAAGCAGGAGCCGCGCTTCATCAGCCCGAGCAGTTCCCGCGAGATCAAGCCCTCTGTTTCCGGAGTGTATTTCAGATGCACGGAGACCACGTCGGCCTCGCGCAGCACAGTTTCCACAGCGGCATACCTGACGCCGTATTTCTGCTCCAACTCCCGGTTTTTATCAAGGTCGCAGGCGATCACTCTCGCGCCAAGCAGTGAGGCTTTGCGCGCCACGAGCGCCCCTACCGCCCCGGTTCCGATGACGCCCACGGTGGAGGAGGCCAGTTCCCGGCCCAGCAGGCCGTCTAGCGTCCAGATCTTGTCTTTCATCCGCCTGTCCGCCAGGGATATGCCGCGAATGAGGTTCAGGATGAGCCCGATCGTGAACTCGGCGACGGAATTGCTGCCGTACTCGCCTATGCCCCGCACGGTTATGCCCCGCGCGTTGCAGTGCGGCACGTCGAGATAATTGCTGTAGCCGATCCCTATGAACTGCATGAATTTGAGGCCGGTCCAGCCGTCGATGACCTCGTTGCCCGGCTGATTTATCTTGAAGAAGATGATCTGTGCGCCGCGCCCCCGCTCGGCCAGAGTCTCCTGGGAACAGGGACGGTCGTCGTAACCGATGACGTCACCGTATTGCAGCAGCGGGGCGACAATCCCCTCCCCGTCGCGGACGTTTGCGCGGTAATCCTGATCGATAAAAACTATTTTCATCGAAACTACCTTCTTGGTTGTCCTTTCCCTGAAAACCCCGCGTTTCCGGTGAACCGAAACGCTTGCGGCCTTGCGGCCTTGCGGCGGCGCCGGAGGGCAAAAAAGCATATTTGCGGCTGAGGCCGCAGTCAAGCCCGATTGGCGGCGGTGTCGCGAGCATCGGAACACCTGGAAACAGCCTGCGGCTCCGCTTCCCTGGCCATGGCCCTCCTGCGCGCAACCGTCCTCGGCGCGCCGGAAGGCACCCCCCTCTCCGGCATCCGGCCCCCCCGCCCCTTGCCCGGAAGATCGGGCTCCTCTGCCCGTTATCCAGCTCAGCGGCGAAACGCTGAAGGTGATCCTTGTCCGGGACTCCTCTCCGGACGGAGATGCCCCCGACCCGCATTTTCCGACCCATGCCTGGGTTCCCGGCCATGTCCGCCTGGTGGCCGAGGGCCTGGCCTATCTCTGACCTCCGGGCAGCACTCCCTTTTCACGACAATTTGCTCCATCGCCCTGAAAGTCCGGCTGCCCGGCCAAACACTCCTGCAAAGCGGCAATATTCGCCGAATATTGCCCCTTGCGCCACACCAGTTCGGTAAGCGCTCTGCCGAAAGGACTGCCCAGCCTATGAATGGATACGGCGTTCTTGTTCGGAAAAAGTTCCACGATTCCGGTTGGCACAATGGCAATGCCCATCCCCGCGGCAACCGCCCCAAAGATAACGTTGTATGAGGACAAATCCATTATCCGGTCCGGTTCCAGGTTGAAGACCCTGAACCAGGCCACCAGCCTTTTGCGATAAAAACATCCCTCCTTGAAGGCCAGTATCGTCTTGCAGGCGATGTCCTCCGGCTCGCTCACCGCCCTGTGCCCCTTGGCGGCGATAAGAACAAGCTCCTCCTCAAAGGCGGGCATGCTTTCCACCCTGACGTCGGAAGGCGCGTCGGTGACAAACACTGCGTCAAATTTGTTGGCCAGAAGCTCTTTGAACATGAGCATGCTACTCGGCCCTGTCGCCAGTTCCAGCTCCAATCTTGGATATTTCGCATGCAGATCCGCCAGGGGTTGAGGCAGCCGCGTGGCGGCAGTGCTCTCCATGGCCCCGATGCGGAACCTCCCTCTGGGATCCTTGCTCCTGACCTGATTCTCCGCTTCGTAAGCGAGCTCCATGATGCGCCGCGCGTAGCTGTAAAGGGTTCGTCCTTCCGAGGTAAGGTACAGCCGTTTCCCTTCGCGCAAAAAAAGCTGCACTCCCAGCGAATCTTCCAGGGAAAAAATGCGGGTGGTCACGCTGGAAGGAACTCGGTTCAATTCCTCAGCGGCCCGTGAGATTCCGCCCTTCTCAACGACCGAGATAAATGTCCGGAGAGCCGCAAGTTCCATACATTCTCCGAAATAGAATATAATCTTCTATTTTATTCATTTGACGTGAAAATATTTTTCCCTAAATTTCCATAAAGGACAAGAGGAAAATCGTTTCTCCCCGCTTCATCGGAAGAGAAAACCAGAAGTCAGAGGGCTCGGAGAAAAAATCTCGAACAACATCCTGTTTTATAAGGATTTTTTCACTGTGAAGGATGATGATGCGACATGCAATATGATAAAATTTATAAAGAACGGTTTGCCGATTATTTTGTAAGCATTAAAGACGCTGCTGCTGCTGTAAGATCTGGCGATTATATTGTCACAGGCATGCTCGAACCGAAAGGCCTTCTCCTCGCCTTGCGTGACAGAGACGATCTTACTGATGTCGGCCTTTACTGTTCACAATCTCTGCAGGGAGTCGTCGGAGATGTAGCTGTCAATACAAAATCTAACATTACTGTATATACGTCCTTCCTAGATCCCCATGAAGATCTGCAAAAAGCGAATTCAGCGGGAAAAATTGAATTTTTGCCCGGAAGCTTTTCCGGTTGGCCCAAGATGAACAGGACGAGAGGCTGCAATGTACTGATGATTGCGGTTACCCCGCCTGATCACAATGGGTACATGACGTTGTCAACCTATCCCGAACATGTGACTGCTCTGATGGATGGAGCGGATCTGCTGATCGGCGAGATCAGCGAGAACATCGCCGCCACATTTGGCGGCCCTCTGCTGCATGTATCCGACTTTCATAAACTGGCCTGCGCGGAAACCGGCTGGGAATTTCTGATCAGAGAGGAAGTAGGCGAGTACTGGAAAGACGAGCAAGCCAAGAATATGAGCGGCTATCTTTCCGAGCTGATTCCCAACGGCTCGACCATTGAACTCGGAGTCGGCAGCATGAACGGCAACGCCATGCTGAACATGGAAAATGTGAAGGATCTTGGCGTCCACACCGAGTACTACGGAGAAGTGCTCATGGAACTGAGCCTCAAGGGCGTCATCAATAACTCGCGCAAGAATTTACATAAAGGTTTTTCCATTGCGACCATCGGGTCCGGAAGTCGTAAGTTTTATAACTTCGTTCATAACAACAGGTCGCTCAAATTCATGCCCAGCAGCTATGTCCTGGATATCAGGACCATCGCCCTGAACAAAAATTTCCACGCCATCAATACCGCGGCCCAGGTGGACATGCTCGGTCAGGTGAACGGCGAGTTCATTAAGGGCAGGCAATACTCCGGCATTGGCGGACAGGGTGATTTTGCCAAAGCAGCATGTCTTCTGGAGGACGGCAAGTCCATCATTACCATGGCTTCCACCACGGTGAACGGAAAATATTCCAAGATTGTTCCCGTATTCGATCCGGGAACTCCCGTAACCACACCGAGAACAGACGTGGAATATCTGGTCACGGAATACGGTATCGCGCAGATCGTCGGGCAAACGGTAAAAGAACGTGCGAGAAATATCATTGCTGTAGCCAATCCCAGGTTTCGGGATGAGCTTACGGAGCAGGCAAAGAAAATCGGCATCCTGTGACGGGAGCACTTTCAGATGCACGTTGCGCATTCGGTAAAATGCTCCGGCAGCGCGTGGCGAAGCGCCGCAAGGCCCGCGAAATTGACGCAGGCGCGCTTTTCACGTCGTGAATGATGCAGTCCGGCGCGAAATGCTGTAGCAAACTTTGAAACCTGCAAGCAGGAGGATCCGCAGAAAAGAAATAGGGGAGCAATACGCAGGGAAAATGATGTGTTATATTGTAATCGTTGTTGAGCATATAAGCTGGAGGGAATCATGAGAAAGAACAGTATCCTGAAATTGATCGCAATGGCGTTGCTGTTTTGCGGATTCGCAATTTTCGGCGGGAACGCCGTCATGGCCGCCGATGTCAATCTTGTCATGGGTACGGCAAGCGTCTCGGGCACCTGGTATCCGGTGGGCGGCGCGCTCTGCGCTTCCATGAGCAAGGCAGACGGCATCAGCGTCAATGTGCAGACCTCCGGCGGCGGCGTTGAAAACCTGCGCACCGTCAGCTCCGGCGACAGGGATATTGGCATGGCCATGTACAGCCTGGGTGTTTACGCCATGAAAGGCATTGAAGCCTTTAAGGGCAGCAGGCTGGACAACATCCGGGGCATCGCAGTCTTTATGCCCATCACTGCCCAGTTTGCCGTCCGTGAGGGCGGCGGCATCAATTCCGTTGCCGATCTGAAAGGCAAACGGATCGGCATCGGCGCGCCCGGAAGCGGCGAAGAGGTCTGCGTGCGCGAAATCCTGGACGCCAACGGTCTGTCCTACGCCGAAGTGGACGAAAAGCTGATCTCCTTCTCCGAGCAAGTAACCGCGTTCAAGGATCGCCAGCTTGACTCCATGTTTATTATCACTACCGCGCCGACTTCCGGCTATCTGGATGTCAGCAGTCAGGCCAGAATCACCATCCTCCCCATCGCCGGCAGGGAGCAGGAAAATGTTCTTGCCAAGTATCCTCACTACTACAAAGACATCGTCAGGGCCTCGGCCTACGATTTCCTCTCCAAAGATGTCGACACCGTCGGCATAGGCACTCTGCTGTTCACCAACGCGGAAATGGACGCGGACGTCGTGTACAGGATCACCAAGGCCATGTTCAACGATGCTGATCATCTGAAAGGCGTCCATGAAGCGCTCAAGGGCCTCTCTGCCGAATTTTCCGTCGCCAATATGGGCAGCATAACATTACATCCCGGCGCCGAGCGGTATTACCGTGAAATCGGCCTGATCAAATAATGCAATTGCATATCCTTATCAAGAGATCGTCTCAAGCGTAAACGCCTTAAAGGAGGTCCAGGATGCCTCTTTTCCGCAAAAAGAAAATCACGGATGAAGACGCAAGGGTAGCCTCCTTACAAGACAGAAGACGGTTGCTGACCGGCCGCATGCTGATGCTCCTCAACATCATATGCGTAGTGATGTCTGTCTATCAGCTCTACATTGCCGCATTCGGCGGAGACATCATAGCCAACGTGCAAAGGGCTCTGCACCTGATGTTCGGATTATTCATATCCTTTCTGCTGTATCCTGGCGCAAAGAATAGCGGCAGAAACAAGCTTCCTGTCTATGACTTGATTCTGGCCGGTCTCGGCGTTGCCGCCAATTTGTATCTTATCGTTTTTTTTACAGAAATCTCCATGCGGGCAGGCATCCTGACAACAGCTGATTTTGTTTTTGGAATACTCTTGATTGGTGTCTTGCTGGAATGCTCGCGCAGGGTAGTTGGCCCTGTCCTGACTTGTATCGCATTGGTATTCTTGCTATATTGCCTGTTCGGAAACTACTTCCCCGGCGGACTCGCCCACAGAGGCGTTTCCCTCAAGAGCCTGGTCAGGCACATGTACCTGACCACCGAAGGGGTGTACGGAACCATCCTCGGAGTCTCAACAAGCTTCATATTCCTGTTTATCCTGATGGGCGCCATATTGAGCCGTATGGGCACGGGCTCCTTTCTGATTGACATCTCCCTGGCTCTGTTCGGCAGACAGCGGGGCGGCCCGGCCAAAGCGGCCGTCCTGGCATGCGCGCTATTCGGCATGATTAACGGCTCAACCGTGGCCAATATCGTCACCACGGGCACCTTTGCCGTTCCTCTCATGAAACGGGTGGGATACAAAAGCAACTTTGTAGGCGCCATTGAAGCGTCCGCATCGGTGGGCGGTCAAATCATGCCCCCGGTTATGGGCGCGGCCGCTTTCATCATTGCGGAAAACCTGGGA
>JAISNZ010000165.1 GCA_031275955.1 Desulfovibrio sp.
AGCTCCAACCTGCCCGGCACCTCCCAGTTATACGCTGTGGACTCGCTGTCGGGGCAAGGCGCTGCCGATGCGGCCGGCTGGACATACGGACGCTATTGGACCAATGAAGCGGGATTATATCCGCCTCCGCCGGCAAGCGGTGCAAAAACCGTCCAGGCCGGCTACCTGAACATGACGACCGAACAGTTTTCCGTGTCTCTCCCCGACCCCTACACGCAGCCGTATGTCTGCGTGCCGTAGGCCGGTTCGCTTCGCCGCGCTTCGGGGCGACCCGGACGGAGAATGCAAGGAAAGAGAAAGAGTTGCCCGCATGACTGCAACAAACGACGCTTCCGTCCCGACGATCATCCGGGATCTGCTGGCCCATCCGCAAAAGTTTTCTTTCAGCCAGCTTGTGCGCCTTCTACAGCTCTGGGCAAAGGCGGAAGACACGGAGGCCTGGAAAAACATCGCCCGCGGGCGCCTGAGCTTCCGCCCGGACCTCTCCCTGGGTTTCGCCGTTACGGACGTGCGGGATCTGGAACTGGAACTTTCCGGGGATCCTCAGGACCCCTGCCCCTTCACCCGCGGCCGGATAACGGCCTCCTTTCTCGGCCTCTACGGCCCCTCCTCGCCCCTGCCGACCTTTTACACCGAACGGCTCCTGGACGAACAAAGCGAGGACCGCTCCGTCACCCGCGACTTTCTGGATATCATCAACAATATCTTCTTTTTATCCTTCATCCGCCTGACCTCCATCCTCTTTCCCCTGCGCCGGGGGCTGATGGAAAAGGACGCCCAGACCCGGCAGATGCTCATGTCCCTGGCCGGTTTCGGCGACGCGGCCCTGCGCGGCCGCCTGAGCGGGGATACCGCCTTTCTGCGCTACGCCGGCCTTTTTTTCCAGGCCACCCGCTCCGCCGCCGGTCTGCGGGCCATTATGAACGACGCCGCGGGCAAGGGCGAGGCGAACATCCTCTGCAACGTGCCCCGGCTGGTGCCGGTGCCCGCCGAACAACGCCTGCGCCTGGGCGAGGCCGCCTGCTCCCTGGGGGAAGACGCGGTGCTGGGCGCGGCCGTCCCCTGCCATGAAGGAAAAATTCTCATAGAATTCACCCGGCTTGATGAGGCGAGCATGCGCGCGCTTTTGCCGGGCGCGGGGCGCACCGCCCTGCTGCACGATCTGGTGCGCAATTACTGCCGGGAACCGCTGGAATATGCCGTGGTTCTGCGCCTTCTGCCGGGCGAGGCCCGGCCCCTCCGTCTCGGCGGCGACACGCCGCGGCGCTTTGCCACCCTCGGCCACGACGCCTGGACGGGCTTCGGGGGAAAAGACGCCTCGGCCCCCCTTTCCTCAGCTGTCGCCCTGTTTCCCGCCGGCTTTGCCTCCGGCGCCGCTCAAGCGGTTCTCGCATGAAATGAGTGAACCGCCCGGCAAGGAACAGTGCAAATGGGCCTCCGCTCCGCGCGCCGCTCCCCTTGCCTTGCGGGGGAAAAGGATATAGGGTCGGAAAAAAGGGAGGACGGCGCCCCGCCGCCGGCCTCCCGCCTTCCCTGTTTTCGCCGCCGCGCGCGGCGGACAAACCCAAGAGAAGGAGGGCCTTGACGCTATGGGCTATACATGGAGCTTTTCAACCTCGGCCGACGGCCAGAGCGCGAGCGCCTTCCGCATTCTGGCCTTTATCGGCGAGGACGCCGTCTGCCAGGGCTATACCTTCGATATCCTGCTGCTGGTGGAGAATCTCAAGGAGGAGGACGCCCCGGCCTTTCTGCAGGCCATGGCGGAGGCCGCGACCCATACGCTTACGGGCAGCACGAACGAGACCTCCGTCCTGTCCTTTGCCTGGAGCGGCATGCCCGAACGGGTGGAATGGATGTTCGCCGCCACGGGCGGCGGCGCCGTCCTGCGCGTGCTGCTGAGGCCGCATTCCTTCAAGCTGCGCCATAGCGTCCATTCGCGCATTTTTCTGGGCGTCACGCCGCCCAAACTGCTCGAATATCTCCTGATCCGTGAAGGCCTCAGCAGCAACGCCGACTTTGTCGCCGGCCTGAAAACAACGTACAAATCCCGCCCCCTGAGCTGCCAGTATAATGAAAGCGCCTTCGACTTTCTCCAGCGCCATCTGGAGCGCCTGGGCGGCTACAGCTATATTGATCAAAACGCGGGCAAGAGCAGGCTTGTCCTGGCCGACGACGGAACGACGGTCCCCGCCCTCACCGGGCGGAGCGCGCTGGACTGGGACCCGACAACAACCACCGATACGGCTTTTGTGGTCTTTTCCTTTGTCAGGACCATGGCGACCAGCGCCACCTCCGTGACCCTGCGGGACTACTGCACGGAAAAACCGGGAAGCGAGGCGCAAACCTACACGCCCCCGGCGGTCACCATCAACGGCGGCGGCGGCAACGGCGGCAGCGGCTCCGGCGGTAACGGCTCCGGCGGTAACGGCTCCGGCGATTCCTCCTACGCCCCCCTGCGGGGAGGCGGCGCGATCAACCTGCACGGCCGGTTCAACATGTTTGGCGAAGTGAATAACAACACATACAGCGCGAGTGACGCCCAGGCCCAGGCCCTGCTCATGGCCAAAGCCCGCGCGCGCTCCCTGGTCAGCCTGAGCAACCGGATCAGGGGAGCAAGCACGGTGGCCTGGATGCGGGCCGGGTATTACTTCACCCTCTCGAATAAAAGCTATCAGCTTCTCAGCGTGAGCCACGCCTGCAACTGCCGCGTGGACTCCGTCATCGACGTGACCAACATCAGCCGCGCCATTGTCCTCGGTTTCCCCTTCAATATCAGCCAGGCCGGGTACAGCAACTCCTTTGTCTGCCACCCTCTGGAACTGGGAGCCTACGCTCCGGAAGCCGCCACTCCGCGTCCCGTTGTCAGCGGCCTCATGCAGGCCACGATCTATGCCTCCTCCGACGCGGGCAGCTATGCGGACCTGGACGTCAAAGGCCGCTACACGGTGTCCTTCCCCTTTGCCGAAGCCGTGTATGACGCCAACAACGCGGCGGTCGGCTCCTCCGCCACCGTTCCCCTGCGCCTGATGCAGATCCATGCCGGCAAAAACTCGGGCATCCATTTCCCCTTGCTGGGCAATACGGAAGCGCTGGTGGCCTTTACGGACGGCGACCCGGACAGGCCCGTCATCCT
>JAISNZ010000225.1 GCA_031275955.1 Desulfovibrio sp.
AGCCCCGCCTTCCCTCCCTTGCTGGCCCCGGTGAAGGCCCCCCGCACATACCCGAACAGTTCCGATTCCAGAAGCTGTTCGGGTATGGCGGTACAGTTGATCTTGATAAAGGGTTTTTCGCGCCGGGGGGAATGCTCGTGGATGAAGGAAGCGATGACCTCCTTGCCCGAGCCGGACTCGCCCAGGATAAGCACGGTGGAGTCCACGGAGCTGACCCGGGAGGCCAGGTTCAGGGTGTTGCGCATGGAAACGGACTGGGCGATGATTTCCAGGGAACCGGAAGCGTTTTGCTGCAGCTTCTTCAGTTCCTCCCGGTACTGGTTTTTCAGATCATCCGCCTGGCTGAGCTCATCCCGCAGGCGGTTCAGCTCGGTGAGATCCCGCACGGCCGTCACCACCCGAAAAATTTTTCCTGTGGAATCATAGAGGGGATTGCCGCTGACCAGAACCGTCGCGCCGTTGTTGATGGTCTGGATCAGAGTGCACGGCTTTCCGCTTTCCAGCACGTTGACGGTGACGGATTGATCGAAGACCTTGCGCTCCACCAGATCCCGCATGTTGTAGCCGATGACCTCCTCTCGCTTCAGTCCTGTGATCCGCTGGTAGCTGTCATTGATCCGCAGGGTGACGCCCTGGCCGTCCGTGACGTAAATCCCGTCAAAGGCGGATTCAATGATCCCCTCCAGTTCTTCCGTCAGCAGGCGGACGGAATTCAGCTCGCTGGAGATCTGATCCAGTTGGGAAATCTCCTGCAGGCTGGCTAGGGCTCCCACAAGCTGCCCGTCAATGTACAGAGGCGCCCGGCTGACCAGAAAGGCCCTGCCGCCCACGGAAAACCGGCGCCAGGACTCTTCCTGCCTCGTTTGCAGGATGGTGAAAAGCCGGCTGTCCTTGATGCAGTCCCCGATGAATTTTCCAAGGACCTGGGAGCGTTCCCGGGATAAAAGCTCAAGCAGGGCCTCATTGCAGAAGCGCACAATCCCCTGCCGGTCAATGCCGATAACCGGGTTGGGAATGGCGGAGAGAATGCCGTCAATAACGGGAGAGCTTTCCAGAGGGCGGGGGATGGTCATGTTGTCCTGTCTCTTCGCGTTCTTTCTGGGCGCGAGCCGGGGCGGATCTCCGGCGTCCGGCAAAGGCGTCCCCTTCCGGCCCGCGGTCCGGAAGGGGACGCGGCGGATCCTACATGGCCGCCTTGAACAGGGCGACGATATCGTCCTCGGTGCCCTTGCGGGGATTACAGCCGGCATTGCCGTCCTGAAGGGCGGTAATGGCCATGGGCTTGAGATCGGATTCCTTGACCCCCAGAGAGGCCAGGCCGCTGGGAATGCCCACATCTTTGGACAGCCGCTCAATGGCCTTGATGGCCAGTTCCGCCGCTTCCATCTTGCCCAGGCAACAGGGATGCTCTCCCATGGCCGCGGCGATGTCGGCGAACTTTTCCGGATTGACCATCAGGTTCCAGCGTTCCACATGGGGCAGGAGCACCGCGTTGGCCACGCCGTGGGGCATGTCCAGAAGGCCGCCCAACTGGTGGGCCATGGCGTGGACATAGCCTAGCCCGGCGTTGTTGAAGGCCATGCCGGCCATGACGGAGGCGTAAGCCATGGCCTCCCGGGCCTCAAGATCCTCGCCGTAGGCCACGGCCCGGCGCAGGTTGTCGGAGATGATCTTGATGGCCTTCAGCGACAGGGCGTCGGTGACGGGGTTGGCGGCCAGGGTGACGTAGCATTCCACGGCATGGGTCAGGGCATCCATGCCGGTGGCGGCGGTAAGGGCGGCGGGTTTGGCGATCATCAGTTCGGGATCGTTGATGGAGACCATGGGCAGATTCCGCCAGCTGACGATGACGAATTTGACCTTCTTTTTGGTATTGGTGACCACGCAGTGGCGGGTCACTTCGCTGCCTGTGCCGGCGGTGGTGTTGACGCAGAGCAGGGGCGGCAGGGGATTGGTCAGTTTTTCGATTCCGGCGTAATCCTCATACAGGTCGCCGGGGTGGGTCAGGGAGATGCCGATGCCCTTGGCGCAATCGTGGGGGCTGCCGCCGCCGACCGAGAGCAGCAGGTTACAGTTTTCGCTCTGATAGACCTTTTTGCCGTCGGCGATGTTGGTGTCGCGGGGGTTGGGGGCCACGCCGGGATAGAGGGCGTAAGCCACTCCGGCCGCGTCCAGGTGTTTTTTGACCTGATCGACGGGGCCGCCGGGGATGGCGCTCAAAACTTTGTCGGTCACGATCAGGGCCTTGGTGCCGAACATTTTCGCCCGGGGCCCGATTTCCGCCAGGGTGCCTTTGCCGATGAAGTTTACCGAAGGGGCCAGGAAATCAGCCATGGGGGAACTCCTTTTTTTACAGGGTGCGCGGCGCAGGACCGCGCCGAAAAACAGGGCTTCCATTGACACCGGGTTGCTTCCGCCCGGAGAGGCGCGCAAGAGGACGCCGCCCTGCCCGGAAAGAGGCCTTAACGATCCTTTTTTTTCTATAGCCCGCGGGGGGAAGAGGCAAGGAATTTTTCCCCCGCCGCGGGCGGGGGAAGGTTGCGGGCCAGGATGCGGACGGACTCCGGTCCGAAGGCCAGAATGGTCAGGCGGGCGTAATCCTGCGGAATGGAAAGGGCCGCCCCTGGGCCAAGACCCAGGACGGCGGCCAGGAGGATCCGGTTCACGGCCTGATGAGCCACAAGAAGGGCGGCGCGCAGGGTCCGGATTTGCCGGCCGAGGGCCGCGAAGGCGGGAAGCGCGCGCCGGGACAAATCGCTGAAGGATTCCCCCCCCGGCGGGGCCTGGGAGGGGTCTTTGCCCCTGGCTACCCAGATATGCGGATCCAGATCGCGGGCCTGGCGCGAGGTCAGCCCCTCCCAGGCGCCCAGAGAGATTTCCCGGAATGCCTCCACCGTCACGGGCGCGGGGTCCTCCGGCCCCCGGAGGAGCTCCGCCGTGCGCCGCGCCCGGAGGAGGGGGCTGGTCCAGACGGCGTCCAGGGGACGGTCGCGGAAAAAAGGTCGCCAGGCCAGGACTTCGGCTTCTCCGGACGGGGAAAGGGGCGGATCTGTCCGCCCCAGCAGAATGCCCGGGGGGCCGGCCCGGCCGTGGCGCATCAGGTAGAGGAGGGATTCTGGCATGGGGCTGTCGTCTCCGTTGCCGGACGCGCGCCAAGGGCCAGATCCTGCCTGGCTTCCTCCGGAGAGGGGCGGCGGCGGTTGTCCGTTGCCCGCAGAAAGGCTTCGGCCGCGGCAAGTTGGGCGGGGGTGTCCAGGTCGCTGCCGATCCCGGCATCGGGCAGGGGACAGAGGACCAGGGGAGGCGGAGTTCCCGGCGGAGCGGAAGGCAGGGAGTCCAGGTAGCCGCGCAGTCCGTTCTCCCCGGACCAGCGCAGGATCGCCTCCAGATGATTCGCCGGCGCCAGGACGGGATGCCCGGGCAGGCCCAGAAAGGTCGGGACCAGCAGAGGCGATCCGGCCTCCGCCCGCGTTTTTTCCCGGAGGGCAAGGAGGGCGGCCACGGAACGGGCAAGGACCAGGGCCGCGTCCACGGGCAGGATCAGAACGGAGTCGGGAGCCTCCGGAACCAGGGCGGCAAGGCCGATCTGCAGGGAGGAAAACATGCCCCGGTCGATATCCGGGTTGACCACGGCGCGAATCCCCAGACGCGCGGCTTCCCGCCGGACCCGTTCCCTGTCGTGTCCCGCCACGGCGAGAACGGAGGCTACGCCGCCCTGCCGGAGGGCGGCCGCTGCCCGCTCCAGAAGGGTTTGTCCGCCCAGCCGGGCCAGGGCCTTGACCCTTCCTCCCATGCGCCGGGAATAGCCCGCCGCCAGGATGATGCCAGCCGCGGACCGCCCCGGGCGAAAATCCGCCCCCTGCGCGGGGGAAAGAGGCTTTTGCATGACAGGCTCCGGCAAACGGTTTTTTGAGGGGCGGAGCCCCCTGCTCCTCCTGTATACGCCGGTAAGGGGAAAAGGCTCAAGCCTCCGGGGCGGGAAGCCGGAAACCTCCGGGATCGGCCAGATGGCGGATGGCCTGTTTTCCCGTCCGGGGGAGATCCCCGGAGAGGAGGACCCTAAGGGGGATTCCCTCCGGCAGAAGCCGGGCCAGGGCCTTTTCCGCCCTTTGGGGGGCATCGGCCGGGGCGTCCTGAGTCGGGCGCAGTTCCAGCAGCAGTCCCGCAAGGCGGGTACAGTCCTTGTCCGCGTAATGGGCGGTTACGGCAAAACCGCTCACAAAAGGCAGGCCATACAGGCAGTTGTCCATATCCCAAAGGGAAATGCCGGGCCCTCCCCGCAGGGGCGCCCTTTCGCCCAGGCGTCCCTGGACTTCAAGGCGGTGCAGGCTTGAGCCGCAGGGGCACGGGAGGGTGATCAGCCGCCCCCGGTCGCCGCTGCGGTAGCGCAGGAGAGGCATCGCCCGGCGGGTCAGGGTGGTGACGGCGATCTCTCCCCAGGGGGTGATGCCGTGATGGGCCTCGGGGTCAAGGGCCTGTCCGCCCGCATCCAAAATTTCCAGATAGAGGTCCGCCTCCCGGCCGTGGCAGCCCCTTCGTTCCCGGCACTCCACCGCTCCGGCCAGCCCGGTTTCCGTCATGCCGTAATGGGTGAAGACCGGCCCCCCCAGTCCCGCCGCCACAGCGCCGGCCAGGACGGGGCTGACGGCGTCGGCGCTGAGCAGGACGCTCAGGGGGTTGAGGGCCCCGGCGCCGGGATGGCGGGCCAGGCTCAGGGCCTGTCCGGGCAGGGCCACCAGACAGTGGGGCCGGAAGGAGGCGAGCCGCGCCAGGATGTCTTCCTCGGCCGCAGCCGGGCTCAGGATGCGGCAGTCCATGCCGGCCTGGTCCATGGCGCGGGAGAAGAGATCCCCAACGCTCCCCGGCCGATCCCCGGACATGAGCATGGCCACCCTGGCGCCGGGGTCCAGCAGGGAGCGCATCCCGTGGGCGAAAAAGTCCACGGTGTCCCGCAGATCCTCCGCCGTGGCGTATACGCGCTTGATCTTTCCGCTGGTGCCGGAGGAAGGCACGCTGATAACGCCCTCCACCTCCGAGGGGGAAACGGCCAGAAAGGCTTCCGGATCCCCGGCCAGTTCCTCCGGGGCGGTGGGGGGAAGGGCGGCCAGGGCGCCGCGCAGGGCTGGCCCGGCGAATCCGGCGGCGGTCCGGGATCGCAGGGTTTCAGCCAGGGAGGGGGACAGGGTTTTCCTGTAGCGCAGGGAATGCGCCCGCGCGTGATCCAGGGTTTCGGCCAGCCGGATGGCCTGCCACCGGGTCAGGGCCGCCCGGAACGTTTCCGGGCTGTCGCCGGGATCAAGCCCGGCGGCGCGCAGGCGCCCGGCGATCCAGGCGTCAAGCGGGACATGGGGGGGAGGACTCATGTCCGGTGCAGGGGGTCGCCCTGGGCGTTGGTCAGGTTGTAGGCGCAAAAGGGCATCAGCCGGGCCGGAGGGGCGAAGACGTGGACGCAGCAGCCTTGCAGGCGATCCAGTTCGGCGGTCCAGGCGTCCTGAAAGGCCATACAGGTGACGCTGAAGGTGCGGGCCCGGGCCTGGTTGATGAAGCGGCTCAGGGCATCTCCCTCCGTCTCTTTCTCCGCGCTCCCCTGCCAGCAGCGGATGACGTTTTCAACGGCCCGGAGGGCGGGACTGTCCTGGGCGGCTGGGCTGCCCGCGGCGGCGGGATTGCCCGCAGCGGCGGGATTGCCCGCAGCGGCGGGATTGCCCGCGGCGGCGGGATTGCCCGCGGCGGCTGGATTGCCCGCGGCGGCGGGATTGCCCGCGGCGGCTGGATTGCCCGGAGAGGTGGACGCGGCGGGAAGGGAGGGGAGGTCTGCCGCAGGGGTTTCGGCGGAAAATTGGTCGCGAGCCGGGAGGTCGTCGTAGGCGGAGGGGGCGCAGCAGGCCGATTCGCGCAAGGGGTGGAGCTGGCCGTCCCTGTCCAGCAGATAGCGGCAGTGGAAGGAGCAGCGTTCGTGTTCGCAGGCGGGCGGCGAGGCGTGTTCCGGCCGGATGCGTCCCTTGCTCTGGCTGGCGAGGGCGGTGAGGATTTGGGGCAGGGAGATGCGCTGCCGGGGACCGAAGGGGTTGCGGCCGGCCAGGGTCATGGGCTGCAGGTGTATGCCGCGCACGGCGGGGGCGTGGTCCAGGGCGAAGTCCAGAAGGTTGCCCAGGTCGTCATCGTTGATCCCGGCGGCCACGGTGGGCACGAGGACCACCGCCAGACCGGCCCGCGCGCAGGCGGCCACGGCCCGTTCCTTGGTTTCCAGAAGGTCCGCGCCGCGCAGGGCGCGGTAAACGGCCTTTCGGGTGCCGTCGAACTGGAGAAAGACCCAGGACAGCCCGGCCCGGGCCAGACGCGGGGCCAGATCCTCGTCCCCGGCCAGGAGGATTCCGTTGGTGTTCAACTGCACGGCGGGAAAGAGGGCGCGGGCGTGGCTGACGATTTCCGCCAGATCGGGATGCAGGGTGGGTTCGCCGCCGGAGATCTGGAGGACAATGGGGCCGGTCTGGCCGCGGATCCAGTCCAGATGTTCCTTGAGCAGCTCCGGCGGGGGAAAGGGCTCCGCCTCGCGCCCGGAGGCGGCGAAGCAGACCGGACAGCGGAGGTTGCAGCGGCGGGTGACTTCCAGAAGAACGGTGCAGGCGTGCTGGCGGTGCTCAGGGCAGCGGCCGCAGTCCCGGGGGCAACCCTTGCCGGCGGCTGTCTGGACGGGAGCCGGGCCGGGAACGTCTCTGGGCCGGCTCCAGGTTCTCCAGGAAGGCGGGCCGCTCCAGACGATCTCGGAAAAAAGGCCGTGTTCCGGGCAGGTCCGCTCCAGGCGGAGGATCCCGGCCTCCTCGCGCAGGACGGCCGAAAGCGCGGCCAGACAGACAGGGCACAGCGCCCGGGTCATCCCGCCTCCCGTCCCTCGCCGGGGTCCAGGCCATGCTCCGGGAGCAGGGCCAGAACGGTCTGCCAGACGCCGGAAACGATTTCCCCGCACAGGGCGGGGTCCATGCCCGCCGGAGTCCTGCCCAGGATGGCTTCGCAACTGAGGCCGTTGCGGGCAAAGGGTTGTTCCTGGAACCAGGCCAGGAGGCCCTCCATGAGCAGGTCTGCGCGCCCGTCCGGCTGTTCCCCGTCCGCGCCCTTGCCGCAGTAAAGGCCGATGAGACAGAACCCCCCGGACAGGGCGCCGCAGAGCTGGCCGCTGCCCCCGCCGCCCTGGGTCAGCCCGCTCATGGCCCGCAGGAGATCCGGGTTGTCCCGGCCGAGGAAGCGCAGCCCTCCCGCCAGGAGGATCTGGGCGCAGCCGTAGCCCTTGGCCCCTAGTTCCAGGATTGTCGTATCAAGGGACATGGCCTCTCTCCTTGCGCTCAGACCGCTTTGGCGACGAACAGGACATAGCCCGCGCGGGGGGGCCGGAAGCAGGCGGCGGGGCGGGAATCCGCGCCGTGCGGAATCTCCCGGAAATTTTCCAGGGAACCGCAGGCGAAAACGATGGCGGCGGCCAGCTGTTTCAGGGCCGCGCTGTGATCCTCCCGGCAAAGAACGGCAAAGCCGCAGTCCTGGATCAGCGTCTCCAGCCGCTCCAGGCTGAGGGCGCCCTTAAGGCAGGAGGAGGGGGCCGGGCCGGCGTCCCCG
>JAISNZ010000234.1 GCA_031275955.1 Desulfovibrio sp.
AGACCAACGCCTTGACCAGTTAAAGTTGCTTTAGGTTGCCGCCTTTAGGCGGCTCACATATTCAACCGCTTTGAGCGGTTCACGCTATCTCAAGCCCCCGGCTTTGCCGGGGGTACATGGGCCGTTTTTCATCCAGGCCCGGCTATGCGCCGAAAGATAACGGAATCTGGCGCTTCAATACATAGAAATCATGCTGCTATTTGAATTTTTCAAGGAAATTTTTGTATGTAAAACCAATATGAAAATCTCACGGTAGGCCGAGGTAGGCAACCGCAATTTTCATACAGCCTTGTATGATACCTATTTTTTAGGTAATACTGGCCAATATGTCTGTAGCGTCGGAACAAGGACGCGAGGAGAGATCGGCCATGCCCACCAAGATATCGCTGACGGATGAAGAACAGGAATTTGCGCGGACACTGGCCGAAAAACTCCCGCCTGGCATAGCCCGTAAACAGATCGACAGATTTTTGGGCGGAGTTGTCGCGCCGCAGACCTTGTGCAATGCCGACCACAAGGGGGAAGGGCCGGAGATCTCCTAAATGATAGGCCGATCCGTTGCCTATTTCACCATCCCGCTTCTTGAATGGATCGTGAAAAACCTTGGCGTTACAAAACTGAAACGACAGCACGGAGCCAACAGGCTAAATTTGATGGACAAAACATCCCGCCGCTGACCTTCACCTTGTCAATATACAAGCCTTCTGTTATGTTCCGCCACATGCCTTGGCTGTGAAAACTGTATGCAACGGCGTGTGCAAAAGTATGCCCAAAGTGACCCGAGGAACTATTTTTTCATCGGCTTGATTTTTGGGTATTTTCTTGGGTATCTCAAAATATTTTCTCCAGCAAAACTGTTTTATATCAACGCGTTATAGTGCTATAATGTATTAGGAAATGGAATAAGGGGGAAAGGGAATGGCCCGGGGAGGGAGAGGATAGCCTTTTATGGCAGGGGGTGGTATGGGTGACGGGAGGGGCATCCTGTACGCGGAGCGGCTGCCCCGGAGGTTTTGGCGCGGCGGGAGCGGATTCGCCGGATGTCCTGGGCAGCCGGCTGCGGACGGGAGGAGAGGGCCATGTTGGAAAAGGTGGATCACCGTGGAGCGGACTGTAGGGAAAGCATCGGCAAGGAAGAGAGCCGGGTGGTGAAAAAAGCGGCGCAGCGGCCGGTCTCCCCCCGCAAGGCGCGCTGTTCCGGCTCCTGGCCCGCATCGCCGGAAGCGAATGCGGATGAGGGGATCTCCGTTGCCCTGCAGGAAAAGATTATCAATTTTTTATACGACCTTACGCAACGGCCGGATAAATTTGTCGAAAATCTGATGCGTCTGCTCCATGAGCATTTCCAGTTCAGGAACACTGTTTTTCTCTATCCGGGCAATGCCTGTGATCTGCGGGATTCGTATCTTTCCGCCAAGTTTTTTACCGATTGCGTGGATCACTACGTTGAGAACGGCGTTGTCAAAGTCGCCTCCAAACAGAAGGACAATCTGTATTTCCCGGTAAGCCCCTTGAGACATGAACGTCTGCCGGCCGAATTTCGAGACAGAAATGTTATTTTCTCTTCCGATTTACCACATGAATCTGTCCTGCGGGAAGAATATGATGATATCCGCAGTTTATTCAGCCAGCAGGCCTTTACATTTTTCGCCACGATGAAATTGGCCTTTCCCGGAGATACATATCTAGCCAGAATTTTCTTTGCCAAAACAGACGCTGAAGGAGATTTTACCCATAAAGAGCGCCACATTTTGCAGACAATAGCCAAGCATATCGCCTATAATTATCATTTTGCCATTGACTATTACTATAAGGTTGAGAAGATCAAACTTTTTGATAAGTTGAATTCATATCTCAGCACAGGACTTATTGCGGTAAACAGCAAACTTCAGGTTTTCTGCGCCAACAAGGTGTCATACGAATACTGCATTGATATTCTTGATTACAATAAAGTCCATATTGCGAAAAGCAGTACGAATCGCGTAATGCTGCAACAGATGCTCATTGATATGATCAGTGACAATATAACGTCAGTATTAAATGAGGGATCGACAAAGTTTATTTGCACTGAATATGTATATATTATTAAAGGAGTTTCCTGTATTGTGCAGGATTATAAGAATGATTTGATTCCATACCATTTCTTTTATATAACAAGAAAAGATAATAACGGCTCGACAAACTTTGAAATGTTTGCTCATAAATACAATCTCTCTTGCCGCGAGCTGGAAATTTTGACCATGTTGGACTGCGGGAGCAACGTCAAAGAAATAAGCGCCGAATTATATATAAGCCGCCATACGGTAAAAACTCATATCTCCAATATCTTTCGGAAAGTGAACGTCGGTTGTCGCGCCGCCCTGTTGCATAAGCTGCGCCATGACAAACAGGACGATCCCGCCGGGCGCCCCGGCAGGGATAGGGCGGACATTCCCTTGCGCGCGGGAAAAGGCGGAAAGCCGCCGCAGAACGGCAGAGGGGCGGCCCCGCAGGGCTGTCCGGCTGATTCCTGAAAGGAACGGGGCTGTTTTTTGCCGCGGGAAGGCTCGGGTCCGCATTTCCGGACGCAAGGGGAAGGTCCGCGTTCAGGTTTCCGGCCGCGGCGGGAGGGTGGTCCCGCCTTGGCCGCTCGCGGCGCGGCCGCGGCCAAAGCGCGGGGACTCCTGATTTGGAATCCGCGTCAGTCGTATTGGACGGAGCTGAAGCGCATGAGGCGTTCCCAGTTGTGGTGGGCCTCAATGTAGCGCAGGGAGCCGGTTTTGGCGCGGATCGCCATGGAGTGGGTGATGGCGCCGCTTCCGGAATACTGGACGCCGGGAAGAAAGGTGCCGCCGGAGATGCCCGTGGCGGCAAAGACGACGTCATCCGTTTTCACCAGGGTGTCGGTGGTCAGAATTGCGCGGATATCAATGCCGGCATTCTGGATGGCTTCTTTTTCCACATAGGACTGGGGGTCGAGGCGGGCGAGGATCTGTCCGCCCATGCCCTTGATGGCGCAGGCCGCGAGAACTCCTTCAGGGGTGCCGCCGGTACCCATCATGACGTCGACTTCGGAATGGGGATCGACAGCCATGAGGGCTCCGCTGACGTCTCCGTCGGTGTGCAGCTGGATGCGGGCGCCCACGGAGCGGATGGTCTGGATGAGACGCTGGTGGCGGGGCTTGTCCAGAACGAAGACCACGAGGTCATCCACGTCCTTGTTCAGGGCCTTGGCGATTTTCCGCAGGTTCTCCTCTGCCGGGGCGTCCAGATCCACGACCGAGGCGGCCTGGCCGGGCACGACAAGCTTCTGCATATAGTAGCTCGGCCCGGGGTTGTACATGGCGCCGGCCGGAGCGGCTCCCACGACGCTTATGGCGTTGGGGCGCCCGTAGGCGAGCAGGTTGGTGCCTTCCACAGGGTCCACGGCTATGTCCAGGGCCGGGCCCTGTCCGCTGCCCACCTTCTCGCCGTTGTACAGCATGGGCGCTTCGTCCTTTTCGCCCTCGCCGATAATGATCCTGCCCTTGATGTTCAGGGAATTGAAGCTGAGGCGCATGGCATCCACGGCGGCCTTGTCGCCGCCGTCCTTGTTGCCGCGGCCCAGCCAGCGGGCGGAGGCCAGGGCCGCGGCTTCCGTAACGCGGACAAGATCCAGCCCCAGGTTGCTGGTGGGAGCTTCTTTGTTCGAAGATGTGGTCACGGGGCACCTCCACGGGAAAGAATGATCGATTCAACCGGCCTGTCCGGGGCGGCGGGATCGAAAGCCATCCTATCCGAGGTCCGGCGACTCTTCAAGGGCGAAAGAACCGGCGGGGGAAAATATTCCGGGCGCGGCAAGCGCAGGGTTAGGGAAGCGCTGATTTATCGGGGCTCCGCCCCGAACCCCGTCGGGGGGCATGATGCCCCCCGAACCCCCTCATTTCGTATTCCATTGAAATACTTAACGGGGGTGCAGGGGCATCATGCCCCTGCTGAGGGAGTTTGAGGGGGCAAAGCCCCCTCAAAGGGAATAAATCAGTATTTCCTTAGGCAGTCCTTCTGAAAAGATATGCCCCCCCCGGCGGGGTCCGGGGCGAAGGCCCAAACCCCGCCGGAGCAGCGCCTTCCAGGCTGTCCCGGAATCCGGACGCTCAGGCGATGAGCCCCGCGCCGCGCAGGATCTCCTTGAGCCGCTCCAGGTTGGCCGCTTGCAGGGGGACCAGGGGCAGGCGGAGATCCGGGTCTATCCTGCCCATGAGGGAGAGGGCGGTTTTCACCGGGACGGGGTTGGTTTCCAGGAAACAGGCCCGGCAGAGGGGGGCAAGCTCAAAGTGGAGCTTCCGGGTTTCGGCAAGGTCCCCGGCCGCCGCGGCGGAGCAAAGCCGGGCCATTTTCCGGGGAACCAGATTGGCGACAACGGAGATGACGCCCTTGCCGCCGATGGACATAATGGGGGCCACGGTGAAGTCGTCGCCGGAGAGCAGGACGAAATCGTCGCCGCAGTATTCCAGAATTTCGGAAATCTGGACCAGATCCGCCGTGGCTTCCTTGGCGCCGATAATTTCGGGGACCTCCCGGTACAGGCGGGCCATAGTGGCGGGCAGGACGTTCAGGGCGGTCCTTCCCGGCACATTGTAGACTATGGTGGGCAGGGAGACTTCCCTGGCAATGGCCTTGTAGTGGGCGACAATGCCTTCCTGAGTGGGCTTGTTGTAATAGGGGGTAATCAGGAGGAGGGCATCGGCCCCGGCCTTTTTGGCAAAGGTCCCCAGGGCGATGGCCTCCCGGGTGTTGTTGGAGCCCGCCCCGGCAATGACGGGAACCCGGCCTTTGGTCTGATCAATACAGATGCTGATGGCGGTTTCATGTTCCGCGTGGGAAAGAGTGGCTGATTCTCCGGTTGTCCCGCAGGGAGAAAGGCCGTCCGCGCCTTCCTGAATCTGCCATTCGATAAATTCCCGGAAACGCTCCTCATCAATGCGGCCATCCTTGAAGGGGGTGACCAGAGCGGTGATGCTGCCTGCAAGGTGCATGGTATGATCCTCCATCTTGGGGTGGATGCTCAATTGCGCGCCGGGCGTCCGGCGGCTGCCGTTTTCAGTCCGGCCCGCGGCCTCATGGGGATACCGTTGCGGAGGGCGGAGGGGAAAAGGTCAGGGGGGTTTTGTTCATTTCCTCCACGACTTTCCGGGTGATGTCCGTTGCGGGGTCGTAGGCGAGGGCGGCATCCTTGAGGATGACCATGGAGAACCGGCCCTTAAGGCGGCAGGTTTCCAGCGCCTTGAGGAAGAGATCGTTGACCTGGCCCATGACCCGCTGCTGTTCCTCGCTGTAGCGCTGCTGGGCCTCGCTGACTTTCTGTTGCAGGGCGGCGCTGGGACCGCGGCGCCCGGGGCTGCCTTCCATGGAGGCGGAAATGTCATCCTGCAGTTCCTGGCTCAGGTTCGTCAGGTAGGCCATGCCGGATTTCATGGCCTCGCTGTCCTCGAAAATGCGATCCGGGTTGATGACGGCCATCTTGCCGCTGCAACCCGCAAGCAGGAGGAATGCCAGGATCAGGACGGGGAAAAGGGACAGGCGGGTGCGCATGGGGTTCTCTCTCTGGATTGGAGGGTAAGGGGAAGGAGTCGTTTTTAGCATAAAGCCGCAGGCGGGTCCAGAGCGGAAGTTTCGGAAGATCCGCTCTCCCGGGAAGATGCGCGGACAGGGGGTTGGGCAGGGCCGCGTTTTGGGCGGGCGATCAGCGGGCGTATGTGCGCTGGTGCGCCAGCACGACTTCCACGTAGCGCCGGGTTTCGGGGTTGGGCATCCGGGTGGTCAGGGCGGTATAGAGCTGATCCGGGGTCAGGGCGTTGATCCGGGCCACGGCCGCGTCGCGGTCCGGATCAAAGAGGCGCAGCACGGCGCCGGGACCGCCGTTATAGGCGGCGATGATGCACATCTCGCGCGAGGCGGGGTTCAGGACCTCATGGAAATAGCGGCGGGCCAGCAGGTGCAGGTAGGCCGTGCCGTAGTGGATATTGTTCTCCGGGCTGAACAGGGTTTCCACGCTGGGGACGCCGTGCGCCCCCTTGAGATAGCGGTGGACCTCGTTGCCGGCGGTTTCCGGAACGATCTGCATCAGGCCGAGGGCGCTCCCGGCGCTGACGGCCTGGGGATTAAAATTGCTTTCCGTGTGCATGATGGCCAGCACCAGGCTGGGGGCCAGGGCGTATTTTCGGGCATAGGCCTCAGCCAGGGAGCGGTATTTTCCGGCCCTGCCGGAAAGGCCGGCAAGATTGAGGTCGGCGACAAGGCGGCGGACGGCGGCGGAATCGGTACGGTCGCTCAGGTTGCACGGTCCTGTGCCCCTGGGGGTGAAAAGGCTTTCCCCGGACCAGACGGCAAGGGGATCGCCGGGAAGGTCCTCCTCCTGATCGCAGAAAACGGCAGAGGCCAGGAGCAGGGCCTCCTCCGGCCTCTGCCCCGGCAGGGGCGAGAAAGCGGTTTCGGGCGAGGGGATTGCTTCCCGGGGAAAGATCTCGGCAAAAGGTTCCAGGCGCAGCTGGCGCGCGCCGGTCCTCAGGATGACGCGGCCCTGGGAGAAGGCTAGGAGGGCGCCGTCGGGCGCCTGGCGGGAAAGGAAGGGGAGATCCGTCCCCAGGGGCAGGGGAGCCAGGGAAACGGGGCGGCTGATATCCTGCCGCCCGGCGTCCGGAAAGACGGAACTCCGGCGGAGAAGGGAGGTGAAGGCTTTTTCCCCGGCCGGGGTCAGGGGAGTCCTGGATGCCGGCCGGGTAACGGAATTTCGGGGCGTTTCCTCCCGCGGGAAGGGCCAGACGGGGAAAAGACCAGTGAGGACGGCGAGCAGGAAGGGGAAAAGGCAGAGGACCGCCCGCCGAAGGAGGCGTCTTCCCTCCAGAAGCGGCCAGAGGGGCCGGTTCCCTGAGACGTCAAGGAGTTGGCGATAGAAGCGGATCTGATCCGGCGAGGCGGGCGGGCGGCTGCGCGGGGAGTTGCTCATGGGCGGGCACAATCTTCTGCGGCTGTTGTTCTTGGGTCTCGCGTCCGGTCGCGGGCAACGGGCCGCGGACGGGCCGCAACGGAAGAGGACATGCAAGCCGTATGCCATTTTCAGGTTTGTTTCAAGGGGATATTTTCCCCCGGTCCCTGGCGATCAGTATATGGACGGCGGCGGGGGCGTTGAGACGGGCGGCGATGGATTCGGCTTCCCGGCCCGAACCGCAGAAGAGGTCGAGGCGGTGGCCCCTGATGGCGCTGCCTGTGTCCTGGGGCAGGGCGAGGGCGTGGAAGGGCCGGGGATCGCCGGCATCGCCGGGCAGGGCGAGAATGAGGAAGAGCAGGAGGCCATGGGGGAGGATTCCTCTGTCGGAGGCGAGGCTGACCCAGGGGGTGAGGGGGTGGCCCATGGAGCCGTAAGGGCCGTCCGCGGACAGGCGGAAAAAGATGTAGGAGGGGTTTTGATCCAGGAGCGCGGCCCGTTGGCCGGGGTTTTCCTCCAGGACCCGGCGGAGGGAAAACATGCTGATTTCGTCCGGGGCCAGCAGGCCTTTTTCCCGCAGGATACGGCCAAGGGAACGATAGGGGCGGTTGTTCCCGCCGGCGAAGAGGACATGGCTGAGGCTGCCGTCGGGAAAGATCAGGCGTCCGGAGCCTTGGATCTGAAGGAAAAAGGCCTCTGTTTCGCTCTCAACCCAGGCCAGTTCCAGGCCGCGTCCGGCCAGGACATGGCGGCGATCGATGTCCTGCCGGGTGTAATAGGGGACATTGGGGCGCAGATCGGGCGGGCGGCGGTACTGGGGGTGGGGATAGGCGGCGGAAGGCGCGGCGGCGGCCCTGAGGAGTGGTTCGTAGTAGCCGGTGGCGGAAAAATCCGGGCCGAGGCGGTACCAGGCGAAGTCGCGGGCCAGAAGGCCGGGGGAGGCGTCCAGGCGGGGCAGGAGGGCGCGCAGGCGGCGCAGGGTCCCGGCCAGCTCGCCGTATGTGAGGCGGAGTCCGGGCTGATCCAGGGCCGGCGCCTGGGCCGGGCGAGAGGCGGCAAAGGCCAGACTCCGGGCCAGAGCCGGGTCCAGATCGCGCCAGGAGCGCAGGTTCTGGGCGGCGGGGGTCAGCCGCCGAGCCAGGGATTCGGCTTCCCGCAAGGACAGGGGGAAGATGCCGGGCGCGGTCAGGGGAGCGAAGGGAGGAGGGGCCGGGGAGCGGGGAAGATCCGGCAGGGCGGCGCAGCCCAAGGCCAGAAGCGGGAGGAGACAGATCAGGAGAAGCTTGTTTTTCATCCACGTTCCGGGTACAAGAAAAACCTTTTCCGCCGCGAAGGCGCAATTCCTCTGCTCTGGTAAGCGCCGGAGCATTTTTCCCGGGGATGCGCCGGGAAGGCGCAAATGCTCTCCGGAGCAAAAATCTCAAACGTTAAATACGATAAAGCGGCAATGCCCTGACAGGAGAAACTCCATGTCCCCTTTTCCCGTCCCTGAATACTGGCATGAACATCGCGTTTCCTATGGAGAAACGGACACCATGGGAGTCCTGTATTACGCCGAATACCTGCACATCTTTGAACGCAGCCGGAACGGCTGGGTGCGGGCCTTCGGGACGCCGTACAAGGCCATTGAGGAACGCGGACTGTTTCTGCCGGTGCGGGAGGCGGGCTGCCGCTACCGGCATTCGGCCCGGTACGACGATCTCGTGCAGGTCCGCACCGGGGTCAACCAATGGCGGCGGGCGTCCCTGACCTTTCTCTACGAGGTATACGACGAATCCCGCGGCCGTCTGCTGGCCGAGGGATTTACCCAGCACGCCTGCGTGGACGGGACGGGACGGCCCCTGGCCTGGCCGTCCTGGTTCCTGGAGATTTTCCGCCCCGCCTGTTCCGGAGAGAGCGCTTAATACGCTCTGCCGCTTTCAGGGAAAAAGCTCCAAAAAAAGGCAGGCTCCGTCTGAGGCCTGCCTTTTTTTCGGGAAAAGGGCAAGGTCAGCGCTTGGAGTACTGGTAGCGGGCGCGGGCGGCGCGCAGGCCGTACTTTTTGCGTTCTTTTTTGCGCGCGTCGCGGGTCAGGAAGCCGGCCTTTTTCAAAAGGCCGCGCAGGGCCGGGTCCATGCTGAGCAGGGCGCGGGAGATGCCGTGGCGCACGGCTTCAGCCTGTCCGGTGACGCCGCCGCCCTGGACATTGATCCGGACATCGGTCTTTTCCAGGAGCTTGGTCAGGACCAGGGGCTGGCGGATGATCATCTGCAGGGACTTGCGGGGAAAATAACTTTCAAAGGGGCGGTCGTTGACGATGATCTGGCCGCTTCCGGCATAGAGGCGCGTGCGGGCGGTGGCGTTTTTGCGGCGGCCTGTGCCGTATTTGTATTCCACGGACATGCTCTTCTCCGGCCTTAAGGGTTAAAAGGAAAGGGGCGTGGGGACCTGGGCCTGATGGGGATGCTCCGGGCCGGCATAGATGCGCAGTTTTTTCAGCATGGCGCGGCCCAGGCGGTTTCTGGGCAGCATGCCCTTCACCGCGTGCATGAGAGCCAGATGCGGCTTTGTCGCCAGAACCTTTTCCAGGCTGGTTTCCTTAAGGCCGCCCACATATCCGCTGTGCCGGTAATAGATTTTCCGGGCCGGCTTGTTGCCGGTAACGCGGATTTTCTCACAGTTGACGACAATGATGAAATCGCCGTTATCCATGTGCGGGGCGAATTCAGGCTTGTGCTTTCCCCGCAGGCGATGGGCGATGCGGGAGGCCAGACGGCCGAGCACCTTGTCCGAGGCGTCCACCAGATACCATTCACGCTTGATATCCTTGGGCGTGGGCGAAAATGTCTTCATCAAAACGACCTTTATGGTTTGAGACCCCGAACCGAAGGCCCGGGCCGCCTTCCTGGCTGTCAAGCGGCTCCTTGCGCGACTCGAAAGAGAGCCCTTTTAGACGCAATGCGGCGGGAAGTCAAGAAGGAAAAAACCGGCCAGGGGCATTTCCCCCGCGAGAGGACCCTGGGCTGAGCCCCGGCGGTCCTTCCCGGGCGGAAAAGGCCCCGGACACGCGCTTCAGCGCCGGAAACGGAGGGATCCCGGACGAATGCCGTACTGCCTGCTGAAGGCCCGGATGAAATGGCTGACGTTGTTGTACCCCACGGCAAGAGCCGCTTCGCTCACGTTGGCCCCCTGGTGCAGAAGCATTCCCCAGGCGGCCGCCATTCTTTCCCGGCGCAGGTGGGCATGGAGGGAAAGACCGTAGACCTCCTTGAACAGACGTTTCAGCTTGGTTTCGCTTGTCCCGGCATGGCGGGCCATCTGCCTGATGGTGGGCAGGCTGTCCATGCGGGCGAAAAAATACTCCCTGGCGGCGGCGACAAAAGCCCGATCTCCGGGAGAAAGCCGCCCTTCGCCGCGCCGCCGCCCGGCAAGCTGCAGAAAGAAAAGGGCAATCAGTTCCAGAGCCTTGCTCTTGATGAACATATTCCGCACCGCCCCTTCATGGGGGCAGCACATCAGGGCGTTCCCCGCCAGGATCTGATCCGGCGCCAGGGCAATATCCCCGGAGGATTCCCCCGCGCGCTCCCGCGCTGCCAGCGCCGCCCGGACCGCTCCGGGCAGCGTGCCCGCGTCCTCCGCGAGAATGGCCAGCAGACGGGACTCCGTTATGCACAGCAGAAGGCCCCGCAAAGGCGGATCCGCGAGAAGGTGCCTCCCCGTAGGACGGACGGAGAACCTCCCCTCCGGCAGGGCCCCTTCCCCGCCGTTTTGCGGCAGATCGAAGCGGAGAACAAGAACGGAATCCGCGGCCTCCAGCCAGAGCCGCGAAAGCCGCGCCCTCCCGCCCCGGAAAATGCACAGCCCGATATCCGGACGAACCCTGACCACCTCCGGCATCTCGCCCCCGTCCGCCGCAACGGCCTCTTCCAGGGACAGGGTCAGGGGAAAATCGCGGTCCTTTTGGGGCATAAATAAACCTTTTCCGGGTAGCGGCCATTCCCTTCCGGGGGTAAAGCGGACTTTACCTGATAATGATATTCAAAGTCAACTAACGCAGGGACGCCTATGAAGGCCCTCATCGTCGCGGGACCGCCCAGCGCCGGCAAAACCGCCGTCATCCTCCATGTCGCCCGGCGTCTGCTGGCGGCGGGAGATAAGGTCGCGGCCGTCAAGTTCGACACCCGCAGCTCCCTCGATCCGGAGCTGTACGCCTCCTCCCTCGGCATCCCGGCCATCGGGGGCCTGAGTGACTATCTCTGTCCCGATCACTATTTCATTTCCAACATGGAGGAGGCCCTGGAGTGGGGAAAATCCCGCGGGGCGGACTGCCTGTTCATTGAAACCGCCGGTCTCTGCCTGCGCTGCGCCCCCCATATTGAGGGCCTTCCCGCCGTCACCGTTGTGGACAGTCTCAGCGGGCTCCACGCCCCGCAAAAGATGGGGCCCATGCTCGCCCTGACCGACATCGTGGTCCTGACCAAGGGGGATCTGGTCTCGCAGGCCGAACGCGAGGTCATCTCCTTCGGCATCCACGCGGCGAATCCCCGGGCCCGCATCCATCCCGTCAACGGGCTGCTCGGAACCGGATCCCTCGGCCTGAGCGGGGAGTTGCGCCAACTGCCCGAACTGGACGAAGCGGCGGAGAGAAAGCTGCGCCACGACATGCCCGCGGCCATCTGTTCCTACTGTACCGGGGAGAGACGCATCGGGCGGCGCTACCAGTCGGGCAACGTGGAAAAACTCCGTCCGGAGAGCCCCCATGCTGAACCGGCTTGAAATTGCCGGCGGCGCGGATCGCGCCGGGCGCCCGGAAGAGATCCGGGGTATTGCGCTTAAGGCGGGCGAGAGCCTTGCCGTCGCGGGGCCGACAGGTTCGGGGAAAAGCGAATTCCTCGCCGATATTGAGCAACTGGCCGCTGGCGATACCCCCTCGGGACGCATTGTCTCCTACCGGAACGCAAAAGGGGAGATGGCGGGACGCTCCCCGGCCATTGTCGCCACGCTCTCGCAACGGACAAATTTCATCATGGACGCGCGCGTGGAGGAGTTCGCCGCCCTGCACGCGGCCAGCCTGGGCAAACCCGGCCGGGACTGGGCGCAAAGGACGGCGGATCTGGCCAACACCCTCTGCGGCGAGCCGATGACGCCGGAAAGCCCGCTGCAGCGCCTCAGCGGCGGACAGGCCAGGGCCCTGATGATTGCCGACATCGCCCTGATTTCCGACGCGCCGGTTGTGCTCATTGACGAGGTGGAAAACGCGGGCATCGACAAGCATCTCGCCGTCAGCGTCCTGACGGGGCACGGGAAGATCGCCGTCATCGCCACCCATGACCCCGTCCTGATCCTGTCCAGCCCCCGGCGGCTGATCATGGCCGAAGGCGGCATGAGGCGGCTTCTCGCGGCCGCCGGGGAAGACCGGCGCTGTCTGGACAGACTGGCCGGGTATGACGCGGCCCTGCTGCGGGCGCGGGACATTTTGCGCAGGGGGGAAGAGATGCGGGAGGAATTTTTCAGATGAGCTGCACTTTGCACCTGGCCATGCCGCCGAACATCCTGCGCCGCGTCCGCGAGGACGTCGCCCGCCTCTGGCCGGATACGCGCCTGGGAATGCCCAGTACCCACGAGGAAATGAACGCCTTCGCCTCGCGTTTCGGAGACGGGCCTCTGCCCTCGCTGACGGTGACCGCCTACCCCCAGATCGCCTTGCGCCTCCCTGACCTTGCCCGGCAGGGCCGTCTGGCCCGGCCGGACCCCGATCTTCCTCCCCTCCGGGAGGAATACGGGCGCATCGGCCTGGCCGCCCCGGCGGAAGAAGCGCGGATTGTGGCCGTCGCCGCCGGAGTCCTGGCAGCGGAGACCTCCCTCGCGCCCCGGCTGAAGGACTGGGCGGATCTCTGCGCCCCGGATTTTCCCGGGCCGGTGGGCTGCCCCCCCAGGGACACCCCCCTGCCCTATCTGGCGGAAGCGGTTCTGCGCAAGGCGGCCGGAGAAGGAGCGGAGCATCTGCTCTCCCGCCTGGATACCGCCAGCAACCCCCTGGACATCAACAAGCGCCTGGGACGCGGGGAACTGAAGGCGGCCCTGATTATCCCGGCCTTTGCCCGAACCTTCCGCGAGGGCGGAGCCGGGATGATCTGGCCGGCAAGCGGCGCCCTGGCCCTTCCCCTGCTGGCCTGCCTGGACGCCCAGGCGCCCCCGGAGGCCCACGAGATACTTGCCTATCTTCTTTCCGAGGAATTTCAGCGCGCTGTGGTCGTCGAAGGCGTCATCGCCCCCGTCCGGGCCGGTGTCGCCGGTTTCGCGGAACTGGAGGAGAACGGCTGGAACCTGTTCTGGCCGGGATGGGATCTGCTCTTCGACGTGGCCCGAACCATGCTCGAAGCGGTTCGCGCGGGAAAGGCCTGAACCGCTTGCAAAATGAGAGGAAATAAGGAGGTCCGGGGCGGAACCCCGGTCAACCAATCCTTCCCAAAGCGAAATTCACCTAAGGAGGAACTATGAACATACGATCCGCACTGGCCTGCCTGCTGGGCATCCTCGCCTGCGCCCTGCCGGCCCGCGCCGCCGGGGAGGGCGACGCTGTCACCCTGGACCCCATTATCGTCACCGCGCGGGGATACGCGGCCTCCCAGTCCGATACGCCCGGAGGCGTCGCCGTGGCCAGCCAAGAAGACATCGTCCTCGCTCCCCGGGGCAGCCTCGCGGACTCTCTGGGGCGCCTGCCCGGAATCAGCCGCACGGGCGATTCCCCCTGGGGACAGGATATCTCCGTCCGCGGCCTGTCCGGGCCCTCGGTGGTCATCCTCCTGGACGGAAAGCGCCTCAACACCGCCACGGACATGAACGCCCGCCTGGGTTTCATCAACCCCGCCGACGTGGAGCGCATCGAGGTGCTCAAGGGTCCCATCAGCGCCCTGTACGGCTCCGGCTCCATCGGGGGCGGGGTCAACATCATCACCCGCAAGCCCGGTTTCAGCGAGGAGGTCACGCCCCACGGCAAACTTGCCGCCACCGGCTCCACCAACCCCGGGGGAGGCGGCGGCTACGGCAGCTTCAGCCTGTCCGGCCCCCGCGCCTGGGCCTTCGTCTCCGGCGCCTTCCGCGATTACGGGGAAGTCTTCGGAGGACATGACTCCCGCGTGGGAAACAGCGATTTCATGGACAGGCAGGGCCGCGCCATGCTCGGCCTCAAACCCTGGGACCCCCTGACCATCACCATGGAAGCCCTGCACTCCACGGGCAGGGACATCGGCATCCCAGGAGGCGTCAGTTCCATGCCCGCCCTGGCCAAGGTGACCTATCCCTCCTCGGAGTTCACCTTCCTCAGCCTGGACGCCAGCCTGGAGGTGAACGGCGCCTACCTGAAAACCCTGGAGGGTAGCCTCTACTACACGGAAAACAAGCGCCGCGTGCTCGTCAACCACATTCCCCCCACCAGTTCCGCCCAGTACCCCAACGCCTACCCCCTCGAACTCCGGCCCTCCGCCGACCATGAGACCTGGGGAGGAAAACTCCAGGCCAGCTTTGAACTCGGAGACCACACCCTGGTGGGGGGCGCGGATTTCTGGACCTGGTCCGTGGAATCCAGCCGCCAGCGGTCCATGTTCCGGATACCCGGCGCCGGCGGCCCCATCACCTTTTCCGACTCCCCCACTCCCGACGCCACCCAGGTTTCCGTGGGCCTGTTCGCGGAGGACAACTGGAAGCTCAACAGCGCCCTGACCCTGAATCTGGGCGCGCGGCTTGATTTCCTGAACACCAGGGCCGATCCCCTGTATAACGTCTCGCCGGTCCCCAGGCAGCAGGCCGTCACCAAGGTCAGAGCCCCGGGCAAACTGGGGGAAAGGACGGACGAGGACGACATCGGCTGGCACCTCCACGCTGGGCTGACCTGGAAGATGGACGAGGCCTGGTCCCAGTCCCTGCTCCTGGCCTCCAGCTACCGGGCGGCGGACGTCATGGAACGCTTCAAGTACATCGATCTCGGCGGCGGCCAGATCCTGCTGGGAAACCCCGAACTCGATCCCGAGCAGACCATCTACGCCGAATACGGGCTGCATTACGACCGGCGGCCCTTCCGGGCGGACCTGCGGCTCTTCGCCAACATCGTGACCGACTACATCGCGGAGCGGGCCGTGGACTCGACGACACGGGTCATGGACAACGTGGATGACGCGCGCATTTACGGCGCCGAACTGGAAGCCCGCTGGCAGTTCCTGGACGACTGGGGCCTGTTCGGCAACCTGACCGGCCTGTACAGCAGGGACGAAAATACCGGCCGCGCCCTGCCCGGCGTCGCGCCCGTGTCCGGGCGGACGGGGATCGACTTCTCCCACGGCAGCGGCTTCTGGGCCAGGGCGGACACCTTCCTGCTCGCGCCCCAGCGCCACACCCCCGACGACGTCACGGGAACCAAAGGCGTGATCACCCTGAACGCCGCCGCTGGCTACCGCTTTGAAACCGGCGGACTCAAACACGACATTTCCCTGGTGATCGACAACATCCTGGACACCCGCTACTCCAACTACCTCGCCCACCAGCGCGGCTACACCATCTGGGAACCCGGCATCGCCGCCTCGCTGAACTACAGCGTGGAGTTTTAGGGAAACACTGCTTTATTCCCTTTGAGGGGGCTTTGCCCCCTCAAACTCCCCCAGCAGGGGCATGATGCCCCTGCACCCCCGTTAAGTATTTCAATGGAATACGAAATGGGGGGGGTCGGGGCGGAGCCCCGATAAATCAGCGCTTCCGTTGGGAAACGCTGATGTATTTCCTTTGAGGGGGCTCCGCCCCCTCAGGGAGACAGCGGCGTTTCCCCGGCCCTGCGGGCCGGGGATTGCGCTACCCGGAGATACTGATGAAACACCCGCTGCCGCGGCCCGCGGCCCTCATTTTCTGCCTCTGCCTCCTGCTGGGGCTCGTTTCCGTTTTCCCGCCGGCGGCGGCGCGGGGCGCGGGCAAAACCCTGACCCTGTACACGGCCATGACGGCCACAACCCCGCAAATCCCCCTCTGGGCCGCCATCCGCGGCGGCTGGCCCGAAGGACGGGAACTGGCGGTGGAATACTGGAAATCCCTGGACGATCTGCGCGCCCTTGTCCTCGCCGGCAAGGGGGACATCTGGGTCGGCCATCTGGAAGGCTTCGCCCAGGCGGCCGGCAGGGGAGCGCCCGTCACCCTCGTCGCCGTCACCGGCTGGAAAAAGTTCTACTTTGTCCAGGCCGGCGGCGCAGAAGGCCCGGGCGGGCTGGAAGACATAGCGGCCGCGCTGCGCCGGGAGGGAATGCCCCTGACGGTCGCGCCCAGGGACAGCCCCGCCATCGGCATCCTGGAGGAACTGGAACGATCCGGCGGGCCGTCCTTCCCCATTGAATCCATGCCCCCGCAGCAGGCCATGCTGGCGATGATCCGCGGCTCGCGGCCCTGCGCCCTCTTGCCGGAGCCCCTGGTCTCGGCCCTGCTGGCCAAAAAACCCGGACTGCGCGTCGCCGCGAACCTGGAAAGCGAAGTGGCCCGGCGTTTCGGCGGACCGGCGCGGCTGCCCCTGGTGGGCATTGCCGTGAAAACATCCCTGCTCAGGGAAGATCCCGCCCTGGTGCGCGGCCTTGCCCGGGCCCTGCGGACAGCGGCGGAGGACCTGGCCGGCAGGCCGGCGGCGGAAGCCCTCGCCGTCCTGCCCCAAAGCGTGCGCCTCGCCTTTGGGGACGATGTCCTGGAAGCCTCCCTGTCCAGGGATCTGATCCTCGCCCTCCCGGCCTGGGAGGTCCGCCGGGAGGTCCTCGCCTTTCTGGGCATGGTCCTGCCGGAGTCCTTTCCGCCGCACAAGCCCGGACTGCCGGAATCCTTTTTCCTGCTGGAAGACGAATGCTTCAATCCACAGCCGGCTCCCTCCGCCGACTGACTCCATCCGGCGGATACGGAGCCGGCTGGATTGCCCCCTCCCTGAAGAGAAAGGGTTCAGAGCACAAAGGAAATTTCGATGAAGGCCCTCCTCCCCTGCCTGGTCTCGGGAATTGTTCTCGCCGGCCTGGCCGCCTTGGCCAGCGCCATGCTCGGCCCGGAGCTCGCCCCCTCCCCGGGGGCCATCCTGGCCGCCTTCCTGGAACTCGCCCGGAGCGGGGAGCTTTTCCGCGAACTGGCCGTCACCCTGGCCAGGGGGGCGCTGGGCATTCTCCTCGCCAACGCGGCCGGCTTCTCCCTCGGGCTGGCGGCGGGACTCCTCCCCGGCGCCCTCCGGCTCGTCTCCCCCCTGGTCGCGGCTCTCCAGGCCTGCCCCCCGATTCTCTGGATATCCCTGGTCCTGGTCTGGGCGGGCACCGGCTCCGTTGTCCCCGTGGCCACCGTCTTCGCCGCGACCTTTCCCTTTGTCTTCAGCACCACGGCCCAGGGCGTGCTGGGACTTGACCGGCGGATCTTCGCCCTGAACCGACTCTATGCCGTCCCGAAAGGCAGAATCCTCCGCCTCTTCGTCCTGCCCGGCGTCTTCCCTTACTGGCTCGCCGGGCTTTCCACCGTTCTCGCCGCCGGCTGGAAGGCGGCGGCGGTGGCCGAATTCCTGGGCAGCCACCAGGGCATCGGCGCGCGGATCTTCTGGAATTACCACAAGCTGAACATGGAAGCCCTCAATGCCTGGGCCCTGGCCCTGATTCTCCTCGGGGTCGTCCTGGAGGCGGGAATTATCGTTCCCCTGCGGCGCAGGGCCGCGCGGGAGGGATCAGGGCATGCCCCTGCTTGAGGCCGCGGGCCTTGCCAAAAGCCGGGGAGGACGCCCTGTCGTCGCCTCGGCCTCCCTCGCCCTGAAGCGAGGGGAAATCCTCTGCCTGACCGGCCCCTCCGGCAGCGGCAAGACGACCCTGCTGGAAATGCTGGCCGGGATTCTTCCTCCCGACAGGGGAACGATCCGCCAGGCGACGCCGCCCGCCCTGATGTTCCAGGACGATGCCCTCATTCCCTGGCTGAGCGCCCTGGCCAACATCACCTATATCCTCCCCCGGGATCTCCCTCCCTCCGGGGCCGCGGCAACCGCGGCCCAATGGCTGGAGCGCTTCGGTCTGGAAAAGGACCTCCTCCCGGCGGCCCTGAGCGGCGGCATGCGGCGGCGGCTCTCCCTTGCGCGGACCTTCGCCTCGGGACGGGAACTCCTGCTCCTGGACGAACCCTTTGCCTTTCTGGACGACGCCTGGCAGGAGAAGGTGGCGGCGGAAATCACCGCCCGCGCCTCCGCCGGCTGCGCCGTGCTCCTCGCCACCCACAGCGCGCGGCCCCTCGCCCGCGCTGCCCGCACCCTCGCCATCAGCGCCTCGCCTGTCGTCCTGTCTGGGTAGAAAATTTTCACCTCCCCAGTGAATATTCGGGAAAAACGCTCCGGCGGCGCGAAGCCTCGCTTCACGCCGCCGGAAAAACCGCCGCTCAAAAACCCTACGATATTCTGTTGCAGTAAAAGGCTTTCTTCGCCTGCCGAATCCGGTTCCGGTTCTGCTCGAAATACCGGCCGTGCTGGCGCGTCCGACGCAATTTCGCCCCAAGTTTCCCGTGCATGTCCCTGGCAATGTCCAGTAGCCTCGACTGCATGGCCTCGACGATCATAAGGGTGTTCCTGAGCAGATCCCGGTCATAGCCGTCCCGCTCCTTCCAGGCCTGGGTCAGCAGCTCGGATCGCTTTTGGGCCAGATCCTCCGCCTGATCCAGATCCTCCTGGGCCAGGGCTTCCTCTTCCAGGGAACTTAAAGCCAGAACTTCGCCCAGTAACATCGCGCAGGGGTGCATGGCTATTCTCCCCGGGCCGCGGCGATATCGCCGGCAAGCGCCGTAATGATTCCGCGCCAGCCTTCGCAGGCGGGAAGGTACTCGTATTCCAGAAGATCCGCAACCAAAATCCAGTCCTCATTGGCGATGACGTCCGTGATTTCCCCCAGAAGATCACCCAGGGTATCGCAGAGAGCGTCCAGATTCCGGCTGCCGCCGCCGGAAAATTGGGAACGCAGGACATGAACGGCGCCGATAAAGTCGCGCGTCACGGTAATCATATCCTGCAGGGTCTCAAAGGCCTCGGCCAGTTCGCCCCCGCGCAGCGACCCCGCCACGCTCCGGGCGCCGCCGGCCATGATGTCCACCACCACCGGCAATTCTCCGACAACATCCGTGGCCATTTCTTCCACGGAAACCGTGCGCACTTCCAGCCGCTCAATCTCCCCGACCTCAATATCCTCGGCCTGATGGGGATACAGCTCCGAAAAGGCTTCATCATTGACCAGCACATCGGTCACAATCCGCTGATCCAAGCCTTCGTCGGTCAGCAGCGTGCTCAGCACTTCTTCCAGGTTGGCGTAGTTGGAAAGGGAAAGCTCACTTTGGCGTCCGTCAATCACGATCATTTTTTGTTCTCCTTCTTCCCCCCCGCAGGGGCTGGTAATGGAATTCTCCCTCCCCCTATGCAAATTGCGGGCCAACCATGCCGCTCTGGAAACCCCGGCGCGCTTTCGCTTTGCTCTGGCGAAAAGGTCCTGATTTTTTCAACAAGGGGACATTAGAGCAATTTCAGAATGAAATTGCTCTGGCGACCGCGTGAGCTGACGCCCGCAGCGAAGGCGCAAGCGCAATTTATTTGCGCGGTTAAGCGCCGGAGCGGGCGCAACCAAAAGAAAACTTGCTGGGCAATCTCAAAGTTGAAATGCTCTATTGCTGAATTTTTTTCTCCAGCCGGGCGATCAAGCCGGAAAAGCCTTCCGCCAGGACAAGCAAGGAAGGCAAATTCTGCCCCTCGGCCTGGCCTTTTTCCCGCCAGAGCATTCCCAGGGCGCCAAGGCTGGGATTCTGGCTCAAAATCTGGTCAATGCGCCGCCAGGTGAGGAGAAAGCGGTCTTTCAGGGAGGCCGGGGAGCCTTCCAGAAGCATTTTGCCCTGCTGCCGGAGAAGGAGCAGCAAATCCCGCGCCCGTTCCAGATCCGCCAGGACCCCGGCCCTGAAGGCGGGAGAAAGGGGCAGGGGAGGCTCCGGGGCCACGGGGTCCTCTTTCTCCTCTCCGTCAAGAAACTGACTCAGGCACTGCCGCAGCAGACGGAGCCAGAGGACTCGATCCTCGCCTTCATGGCCGGAAAGGGAGCGCAGATCCAGAAATCCGTCGGCGGCGGGAAAGGAAAGCCAGACTCTGCCCCGGCCTCTGGGGAGGACGGCGGGCCAGTGCCCCCGGCGGAGAAAGGCCAGAGCCAGATCCGCCGCCAAGGCGGGGGAAACGGCCTGGCGGCAGGCCAGGTCATGGGGGCAGTCCCGGCCGAAGGGACAGGGATGGCAGGGAAGATCCGGTTCCAGAGAGCAGCTTCCGGCCCGGTACGGGCCGGTGTCGAAGGGCTGCGCCGTGGCAAGAAAGATCCCCAGGACAGGCCGGTCAAGACCGGAGGCCAGATGCATGGTTCCGGTGTCGTTGGTCACCAGCAGGCGGACGGCGCAAAGCGCGGCGGCCAGTTCTTCCGGAGAGGTCTGCCCGCACAGGGAAAGGGCCGGATGTCCGGCCAGGGAGAGATACTCCCGCGCGAGGGGAACTTCCTGCGGGCTGCCCACAAGGAGGGGGCAGAGCCGCTCTTCCTCCCAGAGCCTCCGGCCCAGCGCCGCAAAGGAAGCCGCCGGCCAGCGGCGCCGTTCCTCGCTGGCCCCCAGTTGCAGGGCCACAAACCCCTTGCCCCCGGCCGGGGCTTCTTCCCGCAGACGGCGGGCGACGCGCTCCTGAAGATCCCCGTCGGGCCGCTTCAGGGAAGGATCCCCGGGACCCCGGGAGGCCGCGGCCACCCGGCGGAAAACATCCGCGATGTTGAACGGGCTCATCCCGCGAAAGGCCGAGGCTCCCTGCAAAAAGGCGGCCCAGTCGCCGCCGTTGCGGCTAAAACCGTGCTCGTCAAGGGCAAAGCCGTCGCAGGGAACATTCCCGGCCAGGAAACGGGCCAAAAGACGGGCGGGAAGGGTGGCCGTCAGGTTGCAGACCCTTTCCGGAGGAAAAACCGCCCGCAGGCGCTCTTTCCAGGCGGCAAGATCCGCCAGGGCCCCGGTCCAGCCCGGCCGCTCCCCGGCAGGGGAAGGCCCCCGGTTTTCCGGGACGGCCCGCGCAGAAACAGGAGGCGCAAACCTCCTTCGCTCCAGAGCGGCCAGAAGACCCGCGCCGGGCAGAGGAAAAAGATGCTCCACATGATCCAGCAGTCCGGCGGCCGCGGCAAAATTTTCCAGGCAGACGACACCGACCCGGCGGCCTTGCCGGGCCAGATCGCTGACCGCGGCCTGGGTCTGCAAAAGATCGCCGAAGCGGGTCAGGTTGATGAGCAATGTGTTCATGCGTTCCCTTGCTGTCCTGCGCGCGCCGGATGTTCCTGCAATAGGCGTGCCGCCTCCTGCCCGAAGAATGCCCCGGAGGAAGGGACGGATCTGACGGGGAAAGGGAACCCGCGCGCCCCGGCGGATTGAGGCTCATCTCCGGCCGGACACAGGGTTATTCGGTTCTTGACTTTTTAGAAAAATTCTTGAAAATATGGTCACGGAGGAATGCATATGCAAACTGAACTGGCTACCTTATGGGATTGTCTGGGGCAGATACCCGATCCG
>JAISNZ010000235.1 GCA_031275955.1 Desulfovibrio sp.
AGGATCTGTTCCGGGTTCTTGTCTTCCAGGCAGGAGAAGATGATGGCCGGGGGGACCTGTCCCGCGCGGGACAGGCTGTCGCGCAGGGCGGCGAAGGCGTGGGGGTTGTGGGCCCCGTCCAGAAGCAGGGGGGGCCAGCCCAGGGGTGAAGGCAGGAAGACCCTGGCCGGATGGGATTCGGGCAGGGCCAGGGTTTGCGCCGCGCTTAGGGGAGGAATCGCCTGCAGCCGTCCGGGCAACCATGCCGCGCCAAGGCCTCGCGCCTCCAGGGGGGTGAGGGGCCCGCCGGGCGCCCTGCGCTGTTTTTTCCCCCAGGTAAGGGTCCGGGCCAGGCGCCAGGCGGACAGGGCCAAGGCGGCATTGGTCGTCTGAAATGTTCCCCCGAGGCGCAGGGCGAGTGTTGGGGGCAGGAGTCTTTCCGCGCCGGCCGCGCAAAGCAGGGGGGCTTTTTTGTCCCGCGCGGCCCGGCGAATCTCCGCCCAGGCCTCCGGACTTTGGGGGGCGCTGAGGACAGGGGCGCCGGGCCGGATGGCTCCGGCCTTGTCCCTGGCGATGTCTCCCAGGCCGGGTCCCAGGATGGCCTGGTGATCCAGGGCGAAGGGGGTCAAAAGAACGAGATCGGCCGTCAGGGCCGTGGTGGCGTCAAAACTTCCCCCCAGGCCGGTTTCCATGACCGCCAGTTGCACCCCTGCCTCGGCGAAGGCCATGACGGCCAGGGCCGTGACGGTCTCAAAATAGGACAGTTCCCGGCCGCCGGCGGACAGGAGCCGGTTGGCCAGACGGATCCAGAGTTCTTCTTCCAGCGGGGCGCCGTTTACGCGGACGCGTTCCCGGACGGAGAGGAAATGGGGCGAGGTATGCAGGCCGGCGCGCAGGCCGTGGGCCCGGGCCAGACCGGCCAGCAGGGCCGAGGTGGACCCTTTGCCGTTTGTGCCCGCCACCTGGACCACGGTATAGGGCGGCCGCGTGAGGCCCAGCCGGGCAAGGACGGCCGCGATGCGTTCCAGACCCGGCTGCAGGCGGAAGAGTCCCAGGCTGTCCAGATAGTCTTCCAGGGCGGAAAAATCGGCAAAGGGGGCGGGATTCACAGCCATGATAAAAACAGATCGGCGGGTTGCGTTATCCAGAGGAAACAGGCCAATACCGGCCGGATTTGCGTCCCTTCGCCGTCTCCGGCCCGCGTCAGGAGCCGGGGGAAGGGGGTTTGCGTTCCCGCAGGAGATCCTCCAGGGCGGCGCGTTGCTCTTTGCCCAGGGCGGGGGAGGAGAGCAGGGGAAGGCCCGCGGGGTCGAGCAGCGCTCCGGGCGCAACCCCGGCATCCAGTAGCAGGGAGACAAAGGCCGGGAGGGAGGGGTCCTGGGGGGGAAAGGCCGTTGGGTCCAGGATCTGCCGTTCGGGGTCGAAGGCGAAGCCCACCGTGCGGAAGAAGCGTAGCCTGGCGCCGAGAACGGCCGGAGAGTAAGGGGTGGGGGCCTGGCGGTAATCGCCCAGGGCCAGATCCGCGGCATCGGCGCAATCTGGTTTCTCCGAGAAGGCCTTGGCCAGCAGCAGGGCTTCCGGGAGGGCATTCCGGGCGAAGGCCAGGTTGATCGTCGCGCATCCCAGTTGGCTGTTCAGGGCAGGGGCGGATTCCGCCTTGGGCGAAAGGCAGGAAACCGCTTCATGGGTCGCGAAATAGCGCAGGGGGGCATCGGCGCCTGGTTCGGAGCGGTCCAGGAGGACGAGCAGGCGTTCCAGCAGGGCGAGGCGGGATCGCCATTGGGGTTCCGCTTTTTCGGGAGGCTCGCCCGCCGCCGCCAGGGCGGCCAGATCCGCTCCCGAACTGTCCGGGGCGGATTGCAGCAGGGCCGGTCCCCTGCGCGCCAGGACAAAGGCCAGACGCTGCATGTTGCCCTGCCGGATCATGAGGTCCGCCAAGGTCAGGGGCAGGGCGTACCAGGAAAAAAAGGCGAGGGAGAAGCAGGCGGCAAAGGCGGCCGCGGCGCGCCGGACAGGACTGCCTTTTCTTCTTTCCTCCCTGGGCGGCGTCTTCTCCCGCCGGGCCAGAACGAACCAGGATATCCCTCCCAGGAGGATCAGCGGGACCGCCGCGGCCAGAAAGTTCTGATCCTGGGCATAGAGCCGCAGCCCGGCCCAGGGGATCAGACCGCGCAGGAGGATGTCCACAAGTCCCGCCCCGCAGGCGGCGCAGCCCAGAATGCGGAAGGCCCGGGCGGCTGCCGCCGGTCCGGGGAGGGCGTAGAGGAGGAGGATCAGGGCCGCTGTTCCCCAGGCCAGGGCCGAGGCCTTGTCCATGTCCAGATCGTGAACCAGCACCAGGGCGTGGCCGGAGAAGACGAGGACAAAGAGGGCGATGAAGGTGGGGTGGGCGGAGGGCTTGACCTCGCGCAGAAAGAGCATGAGCAGCCCGTATGCCGGCAGGGTGGCGCTTTGCACCTCCCAGAAGGTGCGGAACAGGGCGGTGTTTTCAAAAAGCCCCACCTGGGACAGCAGGGCGATGTCCCCCACCTGGGCCGCCAGCAGACAGCCCATGACCAGATAGCTCGTGGGGATTTTCGGCCACCAGGGCCAGACCGTCCCCTTGCGCGCAAGGACATAGGCGCTTCCCCCCACAGCCGCCAGCCAGATTGCGGAAAAAACCGCCAGGGGGACATCGCCCGAAAAGCGCAGCATTTCCGCCGCAAAGGCCGCCCCGACGGCGAAAAGCGCCAGGGCCGCGCTCACGGGAATCAGGACGCGGCTCAGCCTTTCCGGACCCAGAAGGCCAAAACCGGCCATCAGGTAGGCAAAGGACGGCAGAACCATCTGGTGCGGGAACAGGAGATCGAAGCGTTGCAGATCCACCACGGGCATGGATAATCCTCCGGAAAGTTTTTCGCTTCCTACCCCATTTTCCCGCGAACCGCATCAGGATTTTTCAGGCGGCCGCACCGCGCCCTGTTCCGTTGTGCTATTTTCGCAAGCGCGGATTCCGTTGCGCATACCCGGCAGTCGATCAAACTCAATACCACGCATAATCCCGGGCACGGCCGCCACATGCCCATGGGGCCAGGCACACAGGAGGGAAAACATATCCGGACTGGCTGCTCATTCCGGACGTACGCGCCGCTGCGGCGATCATCCTTGACGGCTGCCTGATAAATTTCTACAACAGCCGCTGGCCGACAATTGGCCGACATGCCCCTAAACCGGCATAAGCGCACCCTGGCCAACCACCCCCTACCGGCAATTTTTCGATATATTACCAATAAGCCCATCCATGCTTGCCATTCACGACAAAAAAACGCCCTTGCGCGTTCTCGTCCTGATAAGTTTCGCCCATTGTCTGAACGACATGTCGCAGTTCCTGGTCATTGCCCTCTACCCGCTCTTCAAGGGCAATTTTTCCTTGTCGTTCACGGAGCTCGGCTTTCTGTCCTTTGCCTACCAGATGTGCGCTTCCGT
>JAISNZ010000034.1 GCA_031275955.1 Desulfovibrio sp.
CCCCATCAGGCGGCTTTTAGCCCTGAGCCTGACGGCTCTTTCTTTGCCCTTCAACCGGCGCGGACAGGCGCACAACTTTCGGAAACGCCTTTTGCGCAAAAACCAGCACGAGAACCCCCATGCCGGAACTGCCTGAAGTGGAAACCATCGCCCGCACCCTGTCCCCGCAAATCCTTGACCGGCGCATCCTTTCCCTGGAACTCCTGCGCAAGAAAACCCTGCAGGCCGGGCATGCCTGGCTGCCCCGCCTGCAGGGCGCCCGCATCAGCCGCGTCCACCGACGGGCCAAGCTCCTGCTGCTGGACCTCGACCTACCGCCGGACGCCCCTCTCCCCAGGCTCTGTCTCCTCTTTCACCTGAAAATGACCGGCAGTTTTTTCGTCCATCCCGCCGGCGCCGCCGCCCTCAAGCATACCCGGATCATTTTTGACCTGGACGGTTCCCCCGGCTCCCGCCTCTTCTTTGACGATATCCGGACCTTCGGCTATTGCCGCATTGCTCCTCCGGAGTCTCTGCCCGATTGGCCCTTCTGGAAATCCCTAGGACCGGAGCCCCTTCTCTGCCCGATACCCACCCTGGCCCGGCGCTTCCTTGGCCGTGCGGCCGCCATCAAGGCCGTTCTTCTAAACCAAACCGTCATTGCCGGGATAGGAAACATCTATGCCGACGAAGCCCTTTTTCAGGCCGGAATCCATCCCGCCACCAAGGCCTCCCGCCTTCCCTTCCCGGCCCTGGAGTCCCTGGCCAGGAGCCTGCAGGACATCCTGATCCGGGCCATTGCCCAATGCGGCAGCTCCATCCGCGACTACCGCGACGCCCTGGGCAACGCCGGCGCCTTCCAGAACACCTTCGCCGTCTACGGACGCAAGGGGCAGGCCTGCATTCGGTGCGGCGTCCCCCTTCTCCAGACCCGTATCGCCGGACGCACAACCGTCTATTGCCCCCGCTGCCAGCCGGAAACCAGCGCGTAGCCGGGGCGTCGATTGCCGGGGCGTCGATTGCCGGGGCGGCGATTGCCGGGGCGGCGGTTGCCGGGGCGGCGATTGCCGGGGCGGCGATTGCCGGGGCGGCGGTTGCCGGGGCGGCGGTTGCCGGGGCGTCGATTGCCGGGGCGGCGAAATGCGCGGCATTTCGAGCGGCAAGGCGCGCGCTCCCGTCGCAGCCGCCAAAGCCCAACTGCCTGGACGCAGTTGGGCTTTGAACTTCGAAGCAGCCGAAGGGGCATCCGGGCGCAGTTTTCTTTTTCCGCGCAAGGGGCACCCCTTCAGGAAGGACCCTCCGCCGGTTGCGCCAGAAAGAGGACCTCCGGGTTGCGCGGCTTGTTGCACAGGGCATAACGGGCCGCGGTCGCGCGGGAAGCGGGCAGTGCGGAGAACCAGTCCTCCACGGCCGCCAGCTCCTCCCGGCCGCCGGGGTGGCCGCCGTAGGCGTGAACCGAAAGAATGCCCCGGGGGCGAAGGGCGCTCAGGGCGGCCTCAAGGGCGGCAAGGGTGGTTGCCGCCTTGGTGACCAGGGCGCGGTCGCTGCGGGGGAGAAAGCCGAGATTGAACATGGCCGCGGCAATGCGCTCCGCGCCGAGATGGCGGGCCAGGGTTTCATGTCCGTGCGCAAGGCATTGGAGGTAGCCGTCAAGGCCGGCCGCGGCGAGACGGGAGCGGGTGGCGGCCAGGGCGGCCTCCTGGAGGTCAAAGGCCAGGAGACGGAATGAAGGGGACAGACGGGCCAGAGTCCGGGCCAGAAAAAGCGCGTCATGGCCGTTGCCCGCGGTGCCGTCAACGACCAGCAGATCCGGAAGATCGGCCTGTTTCTCCAGCGCCGCGCCCACGGCCTGGCGGGAGAACTCGCGGAGGGAGGGGAGGGCGTCCATGGGGATCCTTGCGGGGTTATCTCTCAGGAAGCAATCCGCAAACAGCGCGCCGCGCGGCTGCCGCCGGAGAGGACAAGGGGAACGGAATCGCTCAGGCAACGCGGCAGAGGATCGGGGCAGCGGTCAAGGAAAGGACAGAGATCCCGGCCTTCTCCCGCGAGGGGATCCGCGGCTGGAGGGGCGCAATCCCCGCCCGGGCTCCCGCCCATAAGAAGCCGGGTATAGGGATGCAGGGGATGGCGGAAAAGTTCGCGGGCCTCGGCCTCTTCCACCACCATCCCCCGGTAGAGGACAGCCACCCGGTCGGCCATGTGCCGGACAACGGCCAGATCGTGGGAAATGAACAAGTAGGCGAGCCCCATGCTGTCCTGCATATCCTTCAGCAGGTTAAGGACCTGGGCCTGAACCGAGGCGTCCAGAGAGGAAGTGGGCTCGTCGCAGACCACGAAGGCCGGCCGGGTAATCAGGGCCCGGGCGATGGCCACGCGCTGCCGCTGGCCTCCGGAGAACTCATGCGGATAGCGGCTGGCCTGCCGGCAATCAAGACCCACCTGTTCCAGCATGGCCTCCACCATCCGGATCCGCTCCCTGGGGGCAAGGGGCCTTCCGGTCCAGAGCAGGGGTTCTTCCACCGCCTTGCCCACCCTCATGCGGGGGTTGAGGGAGGAATAGGGGTCCTGAAAAATCATCTGCGCCTCGCCGGCCGGACGGCGCGACGCGACCCGCCCATCCGGGCCGTAAAGAGAAACTCCCCGGATGCGGACTTCGCCGGAGGAGGGCGGCAGCAGGCCAACGGCCATGCGGCCCAAGGTGCTTTTGCCGCTGCCTGATTCCCCCACCACGCCCAGGGTCCGGCCGGGAAGAAGATCCAGCGACACATCCCGGACAGCCTGAACGGAGCGCGTCCTCCCTAAGATTCCGCTTTTCTGCCGAAAGACGCGGGACAGGGAATGAAAGGAAAGCAGGGCCTGCATGGCGGCGGTCAAAGGGATTGGACCACCCGGCGCACCAGGTCGGGGATGGTGGCCCTGTCCGGCAGGATATGGCAGGGAAGTCCGGCCGCCTCCAGAGCCCCGGCGGTGACGGGACCGATGCAGGCCAGTCGGACCGAGGAATGCCGGCGCAGGATCTTAGCCGGGATCTGTTCCAGGAAATGGGTGACGGTGGAGGCGGAAGTGAAGATGACGCAGTCCACCTCGCCGGCCTCCAGCCCGTCCAGAACCTTGCGGGCGCGGGAGGAAACGGGCACGGTTTCGTAGATCGGCAGGGCGTCCGGGATGGCGCCGTGCGCCGCCAGGATGTCCGGCAGGGCGTCCCCGGCCTTCTTTGCCCTGGGCAGGAGGATGCGCATTCCGGCCAGGGAAGCCCCGCACAGGGCGGCCAGCCCGTGACCAAGACTTTCGGCCGTGGCTGTTTCCGGCAGGAAGTCCGCGCGAATGCCCCGCTCCAGCAGGGCTTCGGCCGTTGCCGGCCCCACGGCGGCCACTCGGATCTTCCGGCCCAGGCTGCGGGAATCCAGCCCTCCGGCAAAGAGCGCCTCCCAGAAACAGCGCACCCCGTTGGCCGAGGTGAAGAGAAGCCAGCTATAATTCCCCAGTCCGGCAAGAACGGCCCGGACAGGGGCGGAATCCGAAAGGGAGCGGATGGCGATGGCGGGAAAGGGGATCACCCGCGCCCCTTCCGCTTCCAGAAGCCGGACGGTTTCGGCGGCCTGTTCCGTTGCCCTGGTGACCACAATGCCCTTGCCCAGAAGGGGCCGGTCCTCAAACCAGCGCAAGGAATCGCGCAGCCTGACCACCTCTCCGACCACAATGAGGCTGGGGGCGGTAAAACCATACTCCTCGGCCTTTTGCGGCAGATCGGCAATGCCGGCCGCAAGGCTGCGCTGGCGCGGCGTCGTCCCCCAGTGAATCAGGGCCGCAGGCGTCGCGGGGTGCAGCCCGGCGGCAATCAGGTTCCGGGAAATTTCCGGCAGGTTCTTCATGCCCATGAAAAAGACAAGGGTGCCGCCGCCCGCGGCCAGGGCCTTCCAGTTCAGACCGCTCGCGGTCTTGCCGGGATCTTCATGCCCGGTGACGAAACAGACGGAGGAGGCGCAGGCCCGGTGCGTGAGGGGGATGCCGGCATAGGCCGGTCCCGCGACGGCGCTGGTGACGCCGGGGACCACCTCAAAGGGAATGCCCGCGGCCGCGACGGCCTCGGCCTCTTCCCCGCCGCGGCCGAACAGATAGGGGTCGCCGCCCTTGAGCCTGGCCACCACCTTGCCTTCCCCGGCCTTGCGGACGAGAAGGGCGCTGATTTCCTCCTGGGGCAGGGTATGATCGCCGCCCCGTTTTCCGGCATAGATCATCTCCGCCCCTTCCCGGACAAAATCCAGAAGAGCGTCCGGGGCAAGGTGGTCATAAATGACCGTATCCGCGCGGGAAAGAATCTCCTTCCCCTTCAGGGTGAAAAGTCCGGGATCGCCCGGCCCCGCGCCGATGAGGTAGACCTTCATACTCCGCCCTCAACCCGCGAAACGTTTGCGCAGCGCGAGCAGCTTATCCCTGGCCAGGGCCAGTTCTTCCACCCGGGCCCGGTCTTTGTCCACCACCTCAGCGGGAGCCCTTTCCCGGTAGTTGGGGTCGGCCAGCTTGCGCGCAAGCCGGCTGTGTTCCTTGTCCAGCTTGATCAGTCCCTTGTCCAGGCGGGCGATTTCCACCGCCGGATCAATGGCCCCGGAGAGGAAGACGATGATCTCGTTGCCCTGGGCCACATCGCTGGCGGAAAGCCGGGGCGCGGCGGCGGCGGGATCAAGGATCAGACTGTCCAGACGGGCCAGGGCCATGAGGATTTCGCGTTGTTCCTCCAATATGGCCCGGGCATCTTCGTCCCGGGGACGTATAAGGACGGTCAGGCGCAGGGAGGGGGTGATGTTCAGTTCAGCCCGGATGGTGCGCACGGCCACGATGGCGGCCTGGACCATGCCCATGCGGGCCGCCTGGGCCGTATCCCGGCATTCCGGGCGCGGGGCGGGAAAGGATTCCGCGGAAAGGTCGGGGGTGGCGCCGGGCAGGGCGGCCCAGATTTCCGATGAAATAAAGGGAATGATGGGGTGCAGGAGGATGAGGGTCTCCCGCAGGACCGTCCAGAGGACGAAACAGGCCGCGTCCTTGCGCGCCCCTCCGGCCTGCATGTCCGGTTTGACGCATTCCAGATACCAGTCGCAGAATTCGCTCCAGAGGAAGGCATAGAGGACCTGGGCCGCATCGTTGAAACGATATTCGGGCAAGGCGGCCGCCTGCATGTCCTTGACTTCCTCCAGACGGTGGAGAATCCAGCGGTGGTGCAGACCCTCGATCCGGGCCAGGTCCACGGGCGGGGGCGGCGCGCTCTCCAGGTTCAGGAGGGAGAAGCGCGAGGCGTTCCAGATCTTGTTCATGAAGTGGCGGTAACCTTCAATCCGGTCTTCGGACAAGCGGATGTCGCGGCCCATGGCGGCAAAGGCGGTCAGAGTGAACCGCAGGGAATCGGTGCCGTATTTTTCAATCATCTCCAGGGGATCAATGGCGTTGCCCGTGGATTTGGACATTTTCCGCCCCTGGGCGTCGCGGACCAGGGCGTGAAGATAGACATGGCGGAAGGGAACGCGGCCCATGAAATGGATGCCCAGCATCAGCATGCGGGCCACCCAGAAAAAGAGGATGTCAAAACCCGTCACCAGGACGGAGGTGGGGTAAAAACGCTCCAATTCCGGGGTTTTTTCCGGCCAGCCCAAGGTGGAGAAGGGCCAGAGGGCGGAGGAGAACCAGGTGTCCAGAACGTCTTCCTCCTGGCTGAGGGCGGCGTGTCCGCAGTCCGGGCAACGATCCGGGGCCTCTTCCAGAACCAGGAGCTTCCCGCAGGCGCCGCAGGTCCAGGCCGGAATGCGGTGTCCCCACCAGATCTGGCGGCTGATGCACCAGTCGCGGATATTGTCCAGCCAGAGGTAATATGTCTTGAGCCAGGATTCGGGAAGGATGCGGGTTTCGCCGGGCACTGCGTCGCGAGCCCTGGCGGCCAGGGTCTTGACGGCCACGAACCACTGCTCCGAAACCAGGGGTTCCACAAGGGAGCGGCAGCGGTAGCAGTGGCCCACGTTATTGTCGTAATCCTCCGTTTTCGCCAGCAAGCCCAGATTCTCCAAGGCGGCCGCGATGCGGGCGCGGGCCTCCTCCCTGGCCAGGCCGGCAAAGGAACCGGCGTTGGCGTTCATTCTTCCGGCATCATCCAGAACCTCGATGCAATCAAGCCCGTGTTTTTTGCCCAGGTTCCAGTCGTTGAAATCGTGGGCCGGAGTGACCTTGAGAACCCCTGTGCCGAATTCCCGATCCACATAGGCGTCGCCGATGACGGGAATCAGACGGTCCGCAAGGGGAAGCCGGACCTTTTTGCCGATCAGGCGGGCATAGCGGCCGTCTTCGGGATGCACGGCCACGGCGGTGTCCCCGAGCATGGTTTCCGGCCTGGTGGTGGCGATGATCAGAGCGCCGGAACCATCCTCCAGAGGATAGCGGATATGCCAGAGGGAGGTCTTCTGGGGGGCGAAGTCCACCTCGTCATCGGCCAGCGCGGTGTGGCAGCGGCTGCACCAGTTGATGATATACCGGCCCTTGTAAATCAGCCCCTCATTGTACAGGCGGACAAAGACGCGGCGCACGGCGCGGGACAGGCCTTCATCCATGGTGAAGCGCTCGCGGCTCCAGTCCACGGAGGCGCCCAGGGCCTTGATCTGGCGGCGGATATTGTCGCCGTATTCCTCCTTCCAGCGCCAGACCCGCCCGAGAAATTCCTCCCGGCCTAGATCGTGGCGGGTCTTGCCCTCCTGGGCCAGACGGCGCTCCACCACGTTCTGGGTGGCGATGCCGGCATGGTCTTCGCCGGGCACCCAGAGCACCTGCCGGCCCCTTTGGCGGAAATGGCGGCAGAGGACGTCCTGAAGGGTGAGGTTCAGGGCGTGTCCCATGTGCAGGTTGCCGGTGATGTTGGGCGGCGGGATGACGATGGAAAAGGGTTCCGCCCTGGAACGGGCAGGGTCCTGAAGATCCGGGGCAAAAAAATTCCGGGTCTCCCAAAGGGCGCGCCAGCGGGATTCCACTTTTTCAGGCTCATAGCCTTTGGGAAGCTCCGCGCCGCCGGACAGGGGAAAGAGGGACATGGGGATCTCCGGATAAAGGGTCGCGGACGGAACGCAACGGCAAATAGTGTATAGGGCGGCAGGGGAATGTCAAGCCTCTCCCGCCAGATGGCGAGGAGAATCCGGGGCCGTCCGTCAGCATGCCCGGCGGGGGAGACAGGAAAGGAGGGGGTCCGGCATGCCCCCCGGCGGGGTTTGGGGCGGAGCCCCAATCAGTCAGGTTCCCCCTCCCCGTCCGCCTGTCTGTAGCGGCAGTTTTTTTCCGGGCAGAAGAGGACGGTTTTGCCGCGCTGGGTTTTCCGGCAGAGCAGCGGGAAGCCGCAGAGGGGGCAGGGGCCTTTTTCGGGCATGTCCCACAGGGCATAATCACAGGCCGGGTACTGGTCGCAGGAGTAGAAGATTTTTCCGCGCTTGCTGCTTTTTTCCACCAGGGCGCCTTTTTGGCAGCGGGGGCAGGGCACGCCGGTGGAGAAGGGTTCCGTGTGCTTGCAGGCGGGCCAGGCGGAGCAGGCCACGAAACGGCTGCCTGTGCGGGAGCGTTTCAGGACCAGATCCGCTCCGCAGTCCGGGCAGACGCCTGCCGTTTCGGCGGGAATCTTTTCCTTGTCCGCCAGATGGACCCGGCCCTGCTCGTCGCGGCTGAAGTTGCTGCTGAAGCGGCAGTCGGGGTAGCCGGAGCAGGCCAGGAAGGGACCGGCCTTGCCGAATTTGATCAGGGTCTCCCGGCCGCAGTTCGGGCAGACGATGTCCGAGGGCAGGCCGCCCTTGACGGACTCCATGCTCCGGGCGGCCTTGTCCAGAGCGGGGTTGAAGGCGTCGCTGAAGCGGCGCAGCAGATCCACCCAGTCCTGTTCGCCGACGGCCACCTTGTCCAGGGATTCTTCCATCTGGGCGGTGAAGCCCACATCCATGATTTCGCGGAAGGAGGCCGTCAGGAGGTCGCAGACCACGGCGCCCAGATCCGTGGCGGTGAAGTGTTTGTCTTCCAGGCGGACGTATTCGCGATCCAGGAGAGTGGCAATGATGCTGGCGTAAGTGGAGGGGCGGCCGATGCCTTTTTCCTCCAGTTCCCGCACCAGGGAGGCCTCGGAATAGCGGGCCGGGGGCTGGGTGAATTTTTGTTCCTTGTGCAGCTGGATCAAGGTCAGGGGCTGGCCGGGAGACAGGGGGGGCAGCTCGACGGCGTCCTCGGATTTCTGGGGCGAGAGGGCGTAAAATCCGGGGAACAGGACGCGTTCTCCCCTGGCCCGGAACTGCGCGTCCCGGCACCGGGCGAGGACGACGGTGTCCTGCACCCTGGCCGCGGCCATCTGCGAAGCCACGAAACGGGTCCAGATCAATCTGTAGAGCTGGTATTGTTCCGGGGCGATGAGCCCTTTGACCTCTTCCGGGGTGATGGTCACATCCACGGGGCGCACGGCTTCGTGGGCGTCCTGGGCGTTGCCCTTGCTCTTGAAGATCCGGGCTTTTGCCGGGTAGAAATCCGGCCCCCAGGTATCGATGATGAAGGTTTTGGCCGCTTCTCTGGCTTCGTCGGAGATGCGGACGGAGTCTGTGCGCATATAGGTGATGAGGGCGGTGACGCCGCGCGCGCCGAGTTCCATGCCTTCATAGAGGCGCTGGGCGATATTCATGGTGCGTTTGGCGGTATATCCCAGGCGTTGGTTGGCGGCCTGCTGCAAGGTGGAGGTAATGAAGGGGGGGACGGGCGTCCGCTCGCGTTCCTTGATTTCCACGCCCTGCGCGCTCCATGATCCGCCGGCCAGACGGGCTTCCAGGGCCAGGGCGGCCTCCTGCGAGGCCACGGTTGGTTTCTTTCCTCCTACCTTGTGCAGTTCGGCCGTAAATTCAGGGGGGAGATCCGCGGCCAGACGGACGCGGATGAGCCAGTGTTCCTTCGGCACAAAGGCCCGCCTCTCCTTTTCCCTTTCCACGATAAGGCGCAGGGCCACGCTCTGAACCCGGCCGGCGGAGATCCCCCGCTTGACCTTTTGCCAGAGCAGGGGGGAAAGTTTGTAGCCGACCAGCCGGTCCAGAATGCGCCGGGCCTGCTGGGCGTTGAAAAGGTTGGCGTTGATGGGCCGGGGGTGTTCCAGGGCCTCCCTGACGGCCTTGGCGGTGATCTCGTTGAACTGGATGCGCCGGATATTGCGGTTGCTGTCCTTGATCAGATCCGCCACATGCCAGGCAATGGCCTCCCCCTCCCTGTCCGGGTCCGGAGCGAGAAAGATGTTGTCCGCCCTGGTCGCGGCCGCGCGGAGATCCTCCACCACCTTTTCCTTGCCGGTAATGATCTGGTACTGCGGCGAAAAATCCTTCTCCTCGTCCACCCCGAGATTTTTGGACGGCAGGTCGCGGATATGCCCCACGCTGGCCTGGACCATATAGTTGGCGCCGAGAAATTTGCGGATGGTTTTCACCTTGGCGGGGGATTCCACAATAATCAGATCCTTGCCCATGGAGCCTCTTTTTGTTTTTGGTCAGGCGGTTCGCGTTTCCGGGTTTTACCCGGTCCGGCCCTTTTTTTCCCGCCCGGCTGGAGTTTTGCGGGAATTGGAGGCAACACCGCCGCACGGCAGGGAAACGATACGGATTTACAGGACAAGGTCAAGGAGAAAGCGGCCCGGAAAGGGCGATCAAAATTCTGACAAAGGGGCTTTCAGAGGAGAGGAAGAAGAGAAGATATCCAGTTATTTCCTTTTATTATCAGCGTGGCATGTCCTTTGCTAGGGAAATGCCGAGGAATTCCCCTTGAGGGGGTTTTGCCCCTCCAAACCCCTCAGCGGCGGCATCAGTGCCGGCGGGGGGAGTCTTTGAGGGGATGAATTGTCCGCGCAGGCGCATACAGAACTGAAGGAGATCACCTATGGTGCAGGGAAAACCGTCTCTTGTGCTGGGCCCGGATCGGACGGTCCAGGTTCCGGCAAGAGCGAAGAGCGGCGCCTTTTTCGGGGCGAAGGACGGTTCCGGGCCGGATTTTGCCTCTTTTCTGTCCAAGGAGGGCCCCCCTCCGGCTGCCGGTTCCCCGCCGTCCTCGGGCGAGGCGGAGAGGGCGGGCCTCCCGGGCCGGGGTTTGGTTCTGAGCATGGTTCAGGCCGCGCAATCCTTTTTTGCCCAGGGCAATTCCTCTCCGGCCGTTGGCGGGAGGCTGTCCGGGAGGCCGGAAGGAACCCCGGCCGCGGAGGGTCTGCCGGAAGGCGTTTTGCGTTCCGCCGCGCCCTTCCCTCCCGGAGGGGGGGCCGGGGCCTCGCGTCCCGGGACGGCTTCCGCCGCCTTGCGGGCGGGAAGCGCCGCCCGGCGGGCGGACATTTCCCCGCTCCGGATCGGACAGGAAGGAAGAACCCGGATCAGCGGCCGTCCCCTTGCGCAACGGGGCGGGATCGGGATGGAGGACACCAGGAAGGCGCGCGAGGCCAAGCCAAAGGAGGGCGTTTCGGATGTCCTGTCCCGCGGCGCGTCTTCCGTTCCGGAGGAGAGGAAGGCCGGGGGTAGCTGGATGGATTTTTCCTTCCGCCAGAGCTATACTCTCCAGCCCTCCGGGGTCGGGGCGCCGGGCGGGTTTGTGAGGGAAGGGAGCGCCGGGGAGCGGGGCCGGACCTTCGCTCCGCCCGCGGACTCCCCGCCGGGGGGTTCCGGGACGGCTCCTCGTCTTCCCGCGCGGGAGGAAGGGGCGGCCGGACGGACGGCTTCGCGCCGGGAAGCTTCCCGGGAGTCTTCCCAGGCCTCCGCTGGCAGTTCCCTGATCCGGACTGTGCGCCGCATGGGCGCCGGAATCCGCGAGGATCTCGGGAATCTGGCGGCCAAATTTGAATCCGGCGAGGAGGGCATCGCGGCCATCGGCTATGATCGCCACGGCGGCACCTCCTACGGGAAGTTTCAAATCGCTTCCCGGGTCGGAACCATGGGCAAGTTCCTGCGCTATCTTGAGGACAAGGCCCCTGATCTGGCCACCCGGCTGGCTTCCAGCGGGCCGGCCAACACCGGCGGCCGCGCGGGCAAGATGCCCGAAGCCTGGAAGGGCATCGCCGCCGAAGACCCGCAACGCTTTGAGCGCCTGCAGAATGATTTTATCCGGGAGAGCCATTTCCAGCCGGCCGTGCAGCAGTTGGCGGAAAATACCGGCGTCTTTGTCGAGACGATGCCCGCCGCCCTGCAGGAGGTGGTCTTCAGCACGGCCGTCCAGCACGGCCCGTCCGGAGCTTTTCGCATTATCAGCCGGGCCTTGGGCCAGGTGGGAGAAGGCAGGTTCAGCACGGCCCAGAAATCTCCGGAAAGGCTCAAACAGGCGGGAGAAGAGCTGATCCGGCGGATTTACGCCCTGCGCGCCGGCCAGTTCGCCTCTTCCACCCGGCAGGTTCAGGCGGCCGCGAGGGAACGGCTGCGCCTGGAAATGCGCGACGCCCTCGCCTTGCTGACATAATTGCCATAGGCCAGGAATCGCGGGCGCTCACTCAACGGCCCCGCGGTTTCCTGCGTCCCTGCGCGTCCGGCGCGCCTGCCCCGGGTTTTTCCTCTCCGGACCTTGCGGTTCTTCGCTTTTTTCGGCAAAGAGGAAACGGCGCCTGTTGCGCAGGCCTTGCCGCGGGGCGTCCGGCTTTTTTGCCTCTTCCACGATGTTTCCCCGCGGCTGTAGACGGAAGACGTGTTTTTCAAGGAGGAAACGATGACCAAGGCCGAATTTGTCGCCGCGCTGAGGCAGGCGCTGCCTGAGATCTTTCCCACCAGGGCGGCTGCGGAAAAGAGTTACGCCGCCTTTTGCTCCATCCTTGCCGGGGCGATCCTCTCCGGGGACGGAGCCCGTCTGCCAGGGGTGGGTTCCTTTTCCCTTACCCGCAGGGCGGCCCGGACCGGGCGCAATCCCCGCACGGGCGGGCCTGTCCGTATTCCGGCCCGGAACGCGGTGAAATTTTCTCCCTCCCGCTCCCTTGCGGACAAGGTTTCGCGGTAGATGCGGACGCCGCCGCTTCCGGAGAATTTTCCAAAGATTCTGTTCAATCCTCGTCGCCGGGCGGGATACTCCCTTCCGTTCTGTCGAGGTCCAGGGGATAGAGGATGACCATGGCCTTGCGGCTCTGGGTTCCCAGCGCGCCGGCGTGGGAATTCACGCAGATGGCGAGATCCAGGACCCCGTCGTTGTTGGCGTCGGCAAGGGCGTAATCCGCCATGGACCCCTTGATGCGCCGGGTCTTCCAGGCCAGATTCAGGCCCAGTCCGTCCCAGAAGAGGGAATGGATCTCCGACTGGGGATAGGAGCGGTAGCGGTCAAAGATCATGGAGGCGGTGGAAATGGGCTTGTTGACGATAAGCTCGTAGGTCCCGTCATTGTCCAGGTCCACGGGCAGCATGCGCAGGGGAACATAGAACATGCTGAGTATGGACACCGTGTCCTGGCTCAGCCCCGGCATGGCATTGCCCACTTCCAGACCGGCGGCGGAGCCGGAGAAGACCTCTTCGGACTCGGACAGGCGGGCTCCCTTGGGGGTATACACCCGCAGGGTTTCCCGCTCGCTGAGCAGAACGATTTTTTCCGCGCTGTCCTCTCCGCTGGAGCCGGGAAGGTAGACGAAATTCAGGGCATTGGCGTCCGGGGGCAGGCTCAGGCGTCCGCCCAGGGAAAGCCCGCTGCCGGATTTGTGGACCTCGTGGACTCCGGGCCGGAACAGGCGCGGCGGCTGGGCCTGCTGGCCGACGAGCACAGGATAATAGGCGGGCGGCAGGGCGACAACATTGAGGAAGAGGCGGACATTGCGCGTTTCTTCCTTGAAGCCTTGGTCAAAGGTCAGGATCATGGCCATGGGCTGGCTGGCCGAATCCGCCATGTTGACGATGAGCCAGGGCTTGCCGCTGCTGGGGCGGGGCAGGGAGCGCAGGGAGAGCAGGGTGGAGTTTCGGGGCAGGGCGTGGCGACCCGCGGGTTCCAGCCTGTCCTTGCCGAAGCGGTAGGCATAAAGGGCGTGGTCGTCTCCGAGGATAAAGATTTCGTTTTTCCCGTCGCCGTCGGTGTCCAGAATCTCCATGCCTACGGCGGCATAGGGCAGGGACTGGGAGCGCAGGCGCGAATCCTCGCCGGAGCCTCCGGCGTAGCGGAACTGCGGGTTCAGGTAGACCTCGCGGGCGGAGGACTCGTTGACCGTCAGTTCCGGGTTCATCTGGTTGACGCGGCTCCCTTCCTGCCGGGAGGGGGGGGAGGCCACGGGCAGGGAGGGCGTCCGGCCGAAGACCTCGCGGTTGATGCCGTCAATGACCGCGGTGATGGCCGGGATGAACTGATTGGTCCTGGCCTCCCGGGAATGGGGCCAGACTTTGCCGGCCTTGTCGCGCACGCGCACGTCCAGGCTGCAGGCTTCGCCCACCACCGTGACCGTGCCCCAGATGACATAGTCCGCCTTGTAGCGGACGCGGGCCTGCTCCGCGGCCCCTTCGTCGCGGACAGCCGCCTGGTTCGCGGGCAGATCCTGCACGGCCGGCTCCAGCTTGCCTTCCCAGAAAAGCCGGGAAGAGAACATCTGGGGTATGGATCGCTCAAGATAGGCGAATCCCTCGGGTCCCTGGATGCTGAAGGGGAGAACCACGAAGGTCTCTTTCCTTTCCGCGGCCTGAGCGCTTGCCGCGGCAAAAAGGAACATCAGGCAGATGGCTATGGGAAGCGCGCGCTTCATAGATCCTCGCTTGCGTGGGGCGAAAATGGTTTTTCTTGCGGCCGGGGGAAAGAGGGTATACAGCTTGTTCCTCCGCGGCGCCGGTCCCCGGGTGGCCCTCGCGGTCCGTTCCGGCTCGGGAAGGGGCTGTCCGGATGACCCGATTTCCTTTACGCTCATTTCGTCTCGTATGCAAGGATCCGGAAGTTTTTTCTCTGGAGGGGCTCTTGCGCGCCCAAGGCTTCGTCTTTGCGCAAGAGCCATTTTATCCCATGGCCCGCAGGCTCCTGCGTGAGCCCCTGCCCCTGGGATCCAGCCTGGCGGCCGCCTTTGGCTGCCTCTATATCCAGGATCGTTCCTCCATGCTTCCGCCTCTGGCCCTGGCCCCGCCGCCGGGAGCGGCCGTCCTGGACCTCTGCGCCGGCCCCGGCGGCAAAACGGGACTCCTGGCCCAGCTTGCCGGTCCTTCGGGCTTCATCCTCGGCAATGAGCCGGGGAAACCCCGTCTGGCCACCCTGCGCCGGAACCTGCTGCGCCAGGGTCTTCTTGCCTGCGCCACCTCCTCCCGCCCCGGAGAGGATCTGCCCCTGCCGGACGGAACCTGGCGGCGCATTCTCCTGGACCCTCCCTGCAGCGCCTGGGGAACGGCGGAAAAGAACCCCAGGGTTCTCACCCTTTGGCGGGGGAAAAAGATCGCCCCCCTGATCCGCCTCCAGCGCCGCCTTCTGGCCGAGGCGGTCCGCCTGCTCCGCCCCGGAGGCTTTCTGGTCTATTCCACCTGCACCACCAATCCGGCGGAGAATGAAGAGCAGGTTCTCGGCGTCCGCGCGGAATGGGGGCTGGAGATCCTCCCCCTGGAAACCCCTCCCGGATTCGCCCGCCTTCCCTCCGCCCGGCCGGAGGCCGAGGGCTGCCTGCGCGTAGGCGGAGACGGCCAGGGATTTTTCGTGGCCCTGCTGCGCAAACCGGCGGCGGCCTCCCGGCCGGAAGATCGTCCGGCGATCCTCCTCCCGGAAGCCCCCCTGTCCCGTGAAACCCTGGAAGACCCCTGGGCGGATCTTGCGGCCCTGCCCCCCGGAGACGTCATCCGGGATGGAGAAACCCTCCGCTTCCTGCCCCGGGCGGGACGGGAGCTTCTGCCCCCCTCCTTTGCCTGGACCGGTTTTCCCCTGGGGCGGGGACGGATCAATCCGGCCCTGCGCTCCCTTTTGCCGGACCGGATAACCGCCCGGAAACGCGGCCTGCCCTGTCTGGATCTGGAAGAAGCGCAACCCCTGGCGGATCTCCTCTCCGGAAAGAGTTTCCCCGTGGACTGCGCGGAACGGGAAATCGGTCTCTATTTCCGGGATCTCCCCCTATGCCGTTTGGCGGTCAAAGGCCGCCGGGCCGTGCCTCCGCCTCCGGGCGGAGCGGTTATTTAGATCCTTTTCCCAGGCACATCGCCTATGCGGAAACAATAGTCTCGGGCAAAAGGCGCTTAAGGACCGGCAGGCCCCGGCGGGCACGCCCGGCTTCGCGCTTTGCGGCCGGCGCCTCCTGGCCGCTCTCGTCCAGAACCTCGGGCGAAAAGCGGGAGGCCACCCAGGTAAGGGCCAGGATATAAGCCCCGGCGGAAACGCACAAGGCGGCTCCCAGGTAGTGGGGAACTCCGAAGGACAGGCGCATGAGCAATGTGCCGACCGCATAGCCGGAATTGCGGAAGGTGGCATGGAAGCAGGGCATATAGTACTGCCCGCCCAGCAGCAGCAGGATATCGGCGAAGATCAGGCTGGTATAGAAGATGCGGAAGAATTCCGGTTCTACGCCCAGCAGGAAGACGCCGTACAGATCGTAGGCCCCGGCGAACAGATAGAAAAAAAAGAGGGCCAGGGCCACGCACTTTTTGGCGTTGATATAGCTGGCCACGTCCTTGTTCCACTGCAGATAGCGGAAGCGGGCGAACGCCCCCCGCATGATGAAGAGCAGCAGCCCGCCCACGGCGGTACTGGCGATCTGCAGAAGCAGCAGATAGTCTTCCGCCGGATTGATCCGGGCGTCGAGCAGGCTGATGTCGGTGAAGGTCTCCCGCAAAAGCAACAGCCCCATGATCTCCAGTTGTTTGCCCACAGCCAGGGACACGGAATCAGAGATGGCGATGATCAGGGCGATGACTTCCACGGCCAGGACAAGGCTGAAGGCCATCCGGATGGCCTCAAAGGGATTGACGGGCAGGATTGTGTCCAGAGGCGCCGGCAGAAGGCCATGCTTGTTCAGGGTGATGCCGGCTGCCGCCGTCAGGAAACTGAAGATCAGAAAAAGGGAAACCTTTCGGGAGACTTCAGGCCGTCTCCAGAAATCCCGCAAGAGATCAAAAATTTGCGCGCACAGGTTCATCAAAAAATTCCTTCAAACTTCATTTTTACAGACCAGCACTTTGGCCGGGCGGAGCAGGCGGCCGTGGAGGGTATAGCCGGAGGCCAGAAGAGAGCAGACGCAGCCCTCGGGGACTTGAGAGCAGGCCGCCAGGCCCACCGCTTCGTGCCGGGCGGGATCAAACACTTCCCCTGCCGCGCCCACGGCTTGCAGCCCTTGCCCGTGCAGGGCGTCCATGAGCAGATCGCGGGTCATGCGCACGCCGGTGACGAAGTCCGCGCAGACCTCGGCGGAGGCGGCGTGCTGCAGGGCCAGATTCAGGTTGTCCAGGGAGGGGATGATGGCCGTCAGCACGGCCTCGGCGGCGAAACGGACCTGTTCCTCGCGCTCCCTGGCCATGCGCTTGCGGGCATTGTCCAAATCAGACAGAGCGCGCAGGCGGACATCCTCGGCCTCCCGCTTTTCCGGGCAGCCGGGGCAGACCCGCTCCGCGCACAGGGCGGCCAGGGCCGCCGCATCCAGACTGTCCGGGCCAGGGTCCGGCAGAGCGGAGGGAACCGTCTCCGGGCTGTCGCCGGCAAAAAATCCGTCCACAGCGGGAACATCCTCCTGAACCAGAGAACTCCAGTCGTCCCCAGGGGAGGGGAGGCCCGGATCGTCAAGGCTGGCGGGAAAGGGCGGGCGTTTGCTCATGAAAACTTCCTCTGTCCTATGGCATTTTACGCTTGAAACAGTTCGCTTGCGGCCAGCCGGCCCGCTCCTGTTTCGCGGCAGGGATTTGCGGGCAAATCCTTGCGGAGCGAATTACACATTTTCAAGGGCAAACTGCTCTGGCGGAGCGGGGGCCGCGTTCCCGGCGAGCGGAATCTATCCGCAGGGAGGAGTAAGCATGGAGGGGGCGGCTGTCAAGACGCGGTCCCGCAGGAAGCCCGAGATCCCCGCCGGAGGGAAGGGTTCCCGCCACCGGCCGGAATTGGCCTTGCCAGGGGGAGCCTTGACGGCTACACTGTGACCGGAGCGGAGCGCGCGCCCCGCCTGGCGCGTCATCCCCGGAGAAGGCCGGCAATGCTGAAAGAACAGTTCACGATCACCGGGATGACCTGCTCGGCCTGCGCCGTCCGGGTGAACAAAGCTGTTGCCGCCCTTGCCGGCGTGGCCGACGTCAATGTGAACCTCCTGAAAAACAGTCTGAGCGTTTCCTTTGACGAGGCCGCGACCTCCGTCCCGGCAATCGCGGCAGCCGTGGCCAAGGCCGGATACGGCGCCCTTCCCCGCGGCCGGGGGGAAACAGCGGCCGGGACGAAGGAAACCCCCGACGCCGCCCTTGCCCTGGAGGAAAAAAAACAGCGGCTGATCGTTTCCTCCCTCTGCGCCGTCCCTCTGGTCCTCCTGGCCATGGGGCCCATGGCCGGCCTTCCCCTGCCGGCCTTCCTGGCCGGTCCGGAGAATTCCCCGGCCCTTGCCCTCACCCAGTTTCTGCTGACCCTCCCGGTGCTGTTCGTCCATTTTCCCTCTTACCGGACTGGCCTGCGCGCCCTGTTTTCCGGCGCGCCCAACATGGATTCCCTCATTGCCATAGGTTCCGGGGCGGCCGTCGTCTACAGCGTCGCCGCCCTCTACGGTCTGGCCCTTGCCGCCGGACGCGGCGATGCGGCGGCCGCGCGCCTCTTTGCCGCGGATCTCTATTTTGACTCGGCGGCCATGATTTTGACCCTGATTACCCTGGGCAGGTTTTTTGAGGCCAGGGCCAGGGGAAAGACCTCGGAGGCCGTCGCCCGGCTCATGGATCTTGCTCCCCAAACGGCCACTGTCCTGCGCGCGGGAGTCGAAGCCGTCATTCCGGCAGGGGAGGTTCTTGCCGGAGACACCCTGGTGGTCAAGGCGGGCGAGAGCGTGCCGGTTGACGGGGTGATTACCGAAGGCGGCGGTTTTCTGGACGAATCGGCCATTACCGGCGAAAGCCTGCCGCGGGAAAAACAGCCGGGAGATCAGGTGACCGGGGCGACAATCAACCGATCCGGCCATTTTCTCATGCGGGCCACCAGGGTCGGCGAGGATACGACCCTGGCCCGGATCCTCAGGCTGGTGGATGAGGCCACGTCCTCCAGGGCCCCCATCGCCCGGCTGGCGGACACCATCAGCGGCATTTTCGTGCCTGCGGTCATCGCCATTGCCGTAGCCGCCACCGCGGTCTGGCTCCTGCTCGGCCAGGATCCGGCCTTCGCCCTGTCCATCGGCATCTCCGTCCTGATTATCTCCTGCCCCTGCGCCCTGGGTCTGGCCACGCCCACGGCCATTATGGTGGGCACGGGCCGGGGCGCGGCCCTCGGCATCCTGCTGAAATCAGCACAGGCCATTGAGACGGCCCGGGCCGTGGACACGGTTGTGCTGGACAAGACCGGGACCATTACCCAGGGCAGGCCGGTCGTCACGGACATCATCCCCGCCGGCGGCATGACGGCGGAGGATTTTTTGGCGGTGGCCGCCTCCCTGGAAAAGCTCTCCGAACATCCGATGGGCGCGGCCATTGTGGAGGAAGCCGAAAGACGCGGGATTGCCCTCCGGAAGGTGGAAGGCTTCAGCCAGCATCCCGGCCGGGGCATCGCCGGAATGCTGGACGGCGTCCGGCACCTTGCCGGAAACGAGCGCATGCTCCGGGCCGAAGGCGCGACCCCGGACGAGGAGATGATCGCCAGGGGCGGCGTCCTTGCCTCCGCCGGCGGGACGGCGATCTACTTTGCCCGCGAAAAGGAAGTCCTCGGCCTCATCGCCCTGGCCGACGTGGTGAAGGCAGGCAGCCGCCAGGCCGTGGCCGAACTGGAAGCCATGGGCATCGAGGTGATCATGATCACCGGCGACAACGCCCGGACCGCCGCCGCAGTGCAGGCCGAGACGGGCATCAGGCGGGCTCTGGCCGAGGTGCTGCCCCAGGACAAGGAACGGGCGGTCAGCGATCTGCAGAAAGAGGGCAAACGGGTGGCCATGGTGGGCGACGGCATCAACGACGCCCCGGCCCTGGCCCGGGCGGATGTGGGCATTGCCGTGGGAGCGGGCACGGATATCGCCATTGAATCCGCGGATATCGTCCTGATGAAGAACGATCTGCTGGACGTCGTCACCGCCATCCGCTTGAGCAGGGCGGTGATGCGCATCGTCCGCCAAAATCTCTTCTGGGCTTTTTTCTACAACTCCATCGGCATCCCGCTGGCGGCGGGCCTGTTCTACGGCCCCTGGGATCTGACCCTGAATCCCATGGTCGCGGCGGCGGCCATGAGCCTCAGTTCGCTGAGCGTGGTTTCCAACGCGCTCCGGCTGCGACTGTTCGCGCCCGAACCCGCGCGGGCTGCCCCGCCCGCCGCGCCGTCAGGGCAAATAACCCCAAGGAGTCTTTCCATGCAAAAGAAGATCAGGATTGACGGCATGAATTGCGGCCATTGCGCCGCCTCCGTGGAAAAAGCCCTGCGCGCTGTTCCGGGGGTGACAGGGGCGCAGGTTGATCTGGCCTCCGGGACGGCCACTGTGGAAGTCGACGGCGGCGCGCCCGAGGCCGCCCTGAAAACCGCCGTGACAGAGGCCGGATTTCAGGTCGTCGGCCTGGGCTGATTCCCTGTATGGCGTGCCCCGCCCCTGCCGGTACAGATAGCGCCGCCAGGCGACAAACAGCGCAACCCGCTGTCAGCAAAACCACCTTTATGGTTTGAGACTCCGGCCTTCAGGCCGCCCGCGCCCAGCCCTGAAAGCCCAGGCGCCCTCTTGGCGCAAGGCCTTAGTTCCTAATAATCCTACTTTTATAAGCAAAGGCAACAAGTTGTGTACGGCTGCGCAAATGCAATTTTTCCATGATATTACGCATGTGATTTTTTACCGGGCTCTCGCTTATATAAATACTTTCCCCTATTTCCTTGTTGCTGAGCCCATTACTGACATGCGAAAGAATTTCCTTCTCTCTTACAGTCAGTATTTCGCTTTCAACTTGCTGTTGTTCATAAGAACGGTGGGAAAGTTCCTCAAGTATTTTGCTCGCAATATTCCGTGGAATGGGTACTTCGCCTTTGGCGATATTCATCAGGTAATCCAGCCAGTATGTGGTATCCATATTTTTCAGTAAATATCCCTGGGCTCCGTTTTTGATCGCCTCGAAAAAATCCTGCGCATCATCCGACACGCTGAGAATGACGATTTTTATCTGCGGACACTGATTTTTGATGATCCGGGTCACCTCGAGACCGGATTTGCCTGGCATACGAATGTCCATCAGGATAAGATCCGGGTGAAGCGATTTCACCTTTTCCAGGGAATCCTCCCCGTCAATCGCTTCGCCGACCACCTGAAAATTTTCATTCTCGCTGAGAATGCTGACTATCCCCCTGCGGGACAGAGCATGATCATCAACAATCAGCACACGTACCGGCATTCTAAAAATCCTTCGGCGTTTCAATAGTAATGGATGCGCCCTGTTCGCCCGCCAGGATCATACTACCTCCGCTCATTTTGATTTCATTCATTATATTGCGCAAGCCGAAAGTCTCCTGTTTGTCCAAACAGGCAGGGGAAAATCCGCGTCCGTCATCTTCCAACCGCAAAACAATCCGCCCGTCAATCACCGTAAGCTGAAGCCAGACTTTTTCGGCTTGAGCGTGCTTTTTTATATTGATAAATAATTCCTGAAGAATGTTGAGAATTTTTCGCTTTACAGTAATGGGTATAATTTTTTCCATTGAAGGATCTATGCTCGTCACAATCTCCATATTGGAGTTATCTGTCAGAATATGCGTAATATTATCAATAGATTTTTGCAGATCATTCCCATCATGATGGTAGTAATCTTTTAAAATGAATATGTTATCACGTATTTCACTGTCTATAG
>JAISNZ010000063.1 GCA_031275955.1 Desulfovibrio sp.
GGAGGACAGGCCGGCGTCGGTGACGCTGAAGGAGGCGGAGGAGGACAGAAAGAATCGGAAGATGCCCATCAGATCCTTGCCGATGAAACCTGTCCAGACGGTCAGGATCACCAGGCCGGCCAGTACGGAGATCGTCTTGGGGGTTTCCTGCGACTTGGCGACGTTTCCCTTGTCGCGCGCTTTCTTGACGCGTCGGGGTGTCGCCTGCTCTGTTTTGCTCGGATCGTGCGCCATGCCGCCGCCCTGTGCCCTTTCCGCCCTTGGGGAACGCTGCCGTTCCGCCTGTTTCGCGGAAGAATGCAAGAAGCGTGCCCAGGGCAAAGCAAGAGGAGGGCGATACCGCGCGGATGCGGTTTTGAGGGGGCCTGAGAATCAGGATCCCCGGCGCATGAGGTTGTTGAAGAGGGGGCCCATCTCAAGGATGGTGTCTTCCATGCGCAGGGCGACAAGGGAGAAGATCATCCCGATAAAGAAGAAGCCCACGGCGATCTTCAGGGGAAAACCCAGGGTGAGCAGGTTCATCTGCGGCGCGGCCCGTCCCATGAGGGCCAGGGCCAGCTCCACCAGGAAAAGGGCGGCGAGGATGGGTCCGGCGATCTGCACGGCCACGGAAAACATGGCGGCCGAAAGTTCCAGGACGCTCCCCGTCAGGTTTCCCCCCACCCGCAGCCCGCCGGGCGGAACAAGGGCAAAGGAGTCGGCCAGGCCCCGCAGCAGCACCAGATGGCCGTCCAGGGTCAAAAAGATCATCAGGGCGACCATATACAGCAGGTGCGAGGAAATGCTGACCTGGGCCCCGGAGAAAGGATCCGCCAGGGTGACCATGGTGAAGCCCATCTGGAAGCCCATGATCTCCCCGCCTGTCTGGATGCCGGCGAAGATAAAGGCGACGCACAGGCCCAGCATCAGTCCAAGGATCAGCTCCCCCAGGAGGATCAGCGCGATTCCTCCGGGATGGGCCGGCAGGATCTCCCCGGGAAAGGAAAGATGGGGCCACAGGGCCATGGTCAGGACCAGGCAGATAAAGACTTTGACCATAGCCGGGAGAGTGTCGCCGCCGTAAAAGGGCAGAAGAAAAACCACCAGGCTGACCCGCATGAGGGTTAGCAGGAAGCTGAAGAGGACAAGGGGGCTGAAAGAGAAAAGGTCCATGGGCGGGAGTATGCAGGAAAGATGCCGTGTTGTGAAGATCGATAGCGCCGTGTGTCGGGAGCGTTGTGTACCGTTTTCCTTCCGTGAAAAATCGCCGCTTCAGGCTTTACTGATTTGCGCGGAAAAGCGGTAAACAGCGGCCGTAAGGCCGCTGCGCCGCGAAGCGGCCTGAGTCGGCCGGAAACCACGTTTTTCGGCCTTTGATCCCGCGCTGAAAAGTTTACTTTTCAGCGCGGGGATCAAAGGCAAAGGAGATAGAGGCCGGTCGCCAGGGCGAGGCTGAGGGCGCGGCAGGTCTGGCTGACGCCCACCAGCAGGGCGGCCGGGCCGGGCCGGAAATAGCCGGCATAGGCCGGAAACTGGTGGCGGATGGCCCGTACGGGGGAAGAAAGGATATTGCCGACAAGCAGGGCCAGGATGGCCTCAGGCGGGCGCAGGGAGCCGGAATCCAGGAGGGGGGCCGCCGCGGAAAGGGCCAGGTGGATCTCCCCCGTCAGGCTCAGGGCCACGATCCCCAGGGTCTGGGGGTCCAGAAAGGCCAGGAGGGAGGCGTTTTCCTCCAGAAAGGCCTCGGCCGCGCGGAACCAGCCGGCCTGCTGGATGGCGAATACCGCGCAGTAAACAGGTACGGTGAAGGCGATCAGGCGACGGATCCGCAGGCGAAAGCGCCGGAGAGTCCGGGAAAGGGCTTCCTGCCGGGGTGTCCCGCTTTTGGCGGCCTCCGCCGGGTCTTTTTCCGTCCGTCCCCGCGGCGGCAGGAGAAGGCGCGCCGCCGCAAGGGTGCCTGCGGTGCGCAGGAGAGCCGCCAGAAAGGTCAGGCCGACATAGATCAGGGCCTGCGCGCCCAGAAAGGCGAAAAGCAGGGAAAAAACCGAAGGCAGATGCACCAGATAGGAGGGGGAACTGTTGAAGAGGTTGGCCAAAATCATTTCCTTGCGCGTCAGGGCGCCCCTGGCGTGGGCTTCCGCCAGCAGGGCATTGGCGGCCGAGGGAGAAAAGAAGGCCAGGGAGAAGGCCGCCGCCGCCGTTTCGTTCAATCGTCCCAGGCGGGCCAGGGGCGAGGCGAGTTTCGCCATGAGGCTGGTCCAGTTCAGGGCTTCCAGCAGATGGGCCGCAAGCAGGGCCAGGGACATGGTCAGGAGGAGCCGGACAAGGGGCAGGAGCAGTTTCTCCGCAAGAAGGGACAGGTCCACGGCCTATTCCCTGAACCCGGCGTCGGAAGGCAGGGCGGGCCGGGCGGCGCATTCCCGGGCCAGGACGTCCACGGCCTCGTTTTCCGCGAGGCCGGCATGACCCTCCACCCACTCCAGGGTGACGGCATGACGGCCGATCTGCCGGGCGAGGCGTTCCCAGAGATCCTGGTTCAGGACCGCCTTCCCGTCAGCCCGCTTCCAGCCGTTTTTCCGCCAGCCCGCCAGCCAGCCCTTGGCCACGGCATCGCGCAGATAGCGGGAATCCGTGTACAGCCGGACGGAGCAGGGACGCGTCAGGGTCTCCAGGGCCATGATGGCGGCGTACAGCTCCATGCGGTTATTGGTGGTCCGGGCAAAACCGCCGGAGAGGAAGCGGACGGCCGCGCCGAAGGCCAGACGCGCGGCCCAGCCCCCCGGTCCGGGATTGCCGAGACAGGAGCCGTCCGTATGGATGATCACAGGGGGGGAAGTCCGCGCCATGGGCCTTCATGATCCATTCCCCGAGGCCCGTCAAGCCGGAAGACGGCCCTGCCAGCGGGATCGCCGGCCGGAAAGCAGGCTTTCCGGCCGCCCCGCGCAGCCCGGCGGCGCAGCGGCCTTACGGCCGATGTTTCCTGTTCTCCGCGGAAATCAGGAAATCCGGGGAGTCGAACGGGGGCATTCGGGGGTTGACAGGGTTATTCGGTTCTTGACTTTTTAGAAAAATTCTTGAAAATATGGTCACGGAGGAATGCATATGCAAACTGAACTGGCTACCTTATGGGATTGTCTGGGGCAGATACCCGATCCG
>JAISNZ010000194.1 GCA_031275955.1 Desulfovibrio sp.
CCAGTATGCCGCCTCGGTTTCCACCATGGCCCATGCCCCCTTCATCGCCGGAACGGACAAAAATTTCTTCGGCCTGCAATCCTGGGAAGAACTGCCCGATCTCAAGGACATCCATTCCATTCTTGAAGGCCCGCAATACGCCAAATGGCGGTCTTTCCGCGAATCCGAGGACGCCCGCTCCGTGGGCCTTACCCTGCCGCGCTTTCTTTTGCGTCTGCCCTACGGGGAGGATACCGTCCCGGTCAAGGCCTTCAATTTCACGGAAGACGCCGGAACGACGGACGATTTCTGCTGGGGCAACGCCTCCTTCGCCCTGGCCGCGCGCCTGACGGATTCCTTCGCCAAGTACCGCTGGTGCAGCAACATTATCGGCCCGCAGGGCGGCGGCACCGTGGAGGATCTGCCGCTCTACAACTTCAAGTCCATGGGGCAGATCCAGACCAAGATCCCGACGCAGGTGCTCATTTCCGAGCGCCGGGAATATGAGCTTTCCGAAGAGGGTTTCATCGCCCTGACCATGCGCAAGGGCTCGGACAACGCGGCTTTCTTCTCCGCCAATTCCTGCCAGGCCCCGAAAACCTTCCCCAACACGCCCGAAGGCAAAGAGGCGGAAACCAATTACCGTCTGTCCACGCAACTGCCCTACATGATGATCATGAACAGGCTGGCCCACTACATCAAGGTCATCCAGCGGGAAAACATCGGCACCTGGAAGGAACGGGCGGATCTGGAACGCGAGCTGAACAAATGGCTCAGCCAGTATGTGACGGAGATGGACAACCCCGATGCCGTCACCCGCAGCAAGCGCCCCCTGCGCATGGCCCGGGTGGAGGTAAACGACGTTGCCGGGAACCCCGGCTGGTATTCCGTCACCATCAAGGCCCGGCCGCATTTCAAATACATGGGCGCCAACTTCACCCTCTCTCTAGTGGGCAAGCTGGATAAGGAATAGCACCTGCAAACCGCAAAAAAAGGAGAGCATCATGGCACTTACCGCGTATCTGGGCCTCAACGGCACATCTCAGGGAGACATCAAGGGAGACTGCCCCCAGGGCGGCGACAAGAAGGACAAAATCCTTGTCTACGCCAGCGATCACAATGTGGAAATCCCCAGGGACACCCACACCGGCCTGCCCACCGGCCAGCGCATCCATCACCCCCTCACCGTGACCAAGCATAAGGACAACGCCAGTCCCAAGCTCTTCAAAGCCTGCTGCACCGGCGAACAGCTCACCGCCACCCTGGACTATTACCGGATCAAGAACGACGGCACGGAGGAAAAGTACTTCACGGTCAAGCTGGAGGAAGCCATTATCGTGAATCTGCGCGAATTTACGCCCACAACCTTCCTGCCGGACAACAAACCCTATTCCGACATGGAAGAGGTCTCCTTCACCTATTCCAAAATCACCTGGACCTATAACGACGGCAACATTGAATTCGTCGACAACTGGAAAGCCTAGGGCAATGCGCCGTTGAAAATGCGGGTTTGCCCCGCGCGAGGTTGGCCTGCGGATCTTTGCCGCGGGCCGCAAGGCGGATGCGCTTCGCCGTCAGGCGGCAAGACGCAATTGCCGGAGGGCGTTGCAGACATGTCCGCGGGGATTTGCGCGCAAATCCCCGCGTTAGGATGCGCCCGGGCGGGCTTTGCCCCGCGAAAGGCGCATCTTGAGCATAATAAGCGGCCGTATTTGAGGCATGATGCAGCGCTGACGCGCGCGAGGAGAAGACATGACCGGGGTAGATGTCAAGCGCCTGCTGGAAAAGTGCAACGCCTTCTGTACCCAGGCCCTGTATGACGCCGCCGGTCTGGCCGTCAACAGAACCCATTACGAGGTCGCGGCGGAGCATTTCCTGCTCAAATGCCTGGAAAGCAAAGACTCGGATCTTGCCTTGCTCCTGGAACGCTACGGCATTGACCGCGCGGAATCCGTGCGGGATTTCACGCGCTCCCTGGACGCCTTCAAAAGCGGCAACTCCGCCCGTCCCGGTTTTTCCCCCCTGCTCGTTGAATTGCTGGAAGCCGCCTGGCTGATCTCTTCCGTGGATCTGCGCCAGGGCGCAATCCGCTCCGGCGGCGCGCTGCTGGCCTATGCCCGGCGCCCGGCCTATTATTCCCAGAGCGCCCAGGCCCCCACCCTCGCCCAGATTAACCGCGACGAAGCGGCGCGCAATTTCCTTGTGCTCACCGAGGCCTCTTCCGAAAACGCGCCCCCGTCCGACGGCGGCGCGACGGGAGACGAAGCGGCCCTCGCCGGCGGCGCGCAGGGCTTCATCGCCCAGTTCTGCGAGGATTTCACCGCCAAGGCCCGCGCGGGCAAAATTGACACGGTCTTCGGCAGGGATGCCGAGATCCGGGACATTCTGACCATCCTCGCCCGGCGGCGCAAAAACAATCCCATTCTTGTGGGCGAACCGGGAGTGGGCAAAACGGCCGTAATCGAAGGGCTTGCCAAGCGTATCGCGGAGGGCGACGTTCCCGACTCCCTTGGCGGCGTGACCCTGCTTTCGCTGGATCTGGGCCTGCTGGAAGCCGGGGCGAGCATGAAGGGCGAATTTGAACGCCGGCTCAAAGGGGTGATTGACGAAATCAAGGGCAGCCCCAAACCCATTATTCTTTTTATTGATGAGGCCCACATGCTGGTGGGCGCGGGCGGCCAGGCGGGCGGCTCGGATGCTGCCAACCTGCTCAAGCCCGCTCTGGCGAGGGGGGAACTGCGCACCTGCGCGGCCACCACCTGGAAGGAATACAAAAAATATTTTGAAAAGGATCCCGCCCTGGCCCGCCGCTTCCAACTGGTCGGCCTGGAAGAGCCGGACAGGCGATCCGCCGCCCTGATTCTGCGCGGTCTGCGCGAAAGCTATGAAAAGGCCCACGGGGTGATCGCGCGCGACGACGCCATCACGAGCGCCGTGGAATTTTCCCACCGCTTCATCACCGGCCGCTTTTTGCCGGACAAGGCCATTGATCTCCTGGATACGGCCTGCGCCAAGGTAAAAATGAGCCTTTCCGTCAAGCCCGCCCTGCTGGAAGACACGGAGCGCGGCGCCCAGGCCCTCCTGCGCGAACTGGACGCGCTGGAACGAGACGCGGCCGACGGCGCCCCGGCGGATGCGGAAAGGATGGATGCCCTGCGCGCCGCCATCGCGGAGTCCGGGCAAAAAGCGGACAGCCTGACCAAGCGCTGGGAAAGGGAACGGGAGGCGGCCCAGGCGCTGGCGGCCGCCCGCGCCGCCTATGCGGCCGCCCTGAAGGCCGCGAAGGAACAGGCCGCGCCCGGAAAGACGAACGAAAGGCTGCGGGCCGGGGAGGCTGCCGCGGCGGACGGCGAAAGGCCGCGGACCGGGGAGGCCCTCGCGCAGGAACAGGCCGCGTCCGGAAAGACGGACGAAAGGCAGCGGGCCGGGGAGGCCCTCGCGGCGGATGACGAAATCAGGACGCTGAAAAAGGCCCTGGACGAGGCGCGGACCGCCTATGACCAGGCCCGCGGGGAGGAAGGGCTGCTAAGCGTTGAAGTGACGCCGGACGTGGTGGCCCAGGTGGTTTCAGACTGGACGGGCATTCCCGTTGGCAAGGTGGCCCGGGAAGAGGCCGCCCTTGTCGCGGACCTGGACAGCCGCCTTAAAGAGCGCATTGCGGGGCAGGACGCGGCCCTTGCCATCGTGAGCAAGGTGATCAAGGCGAGCAAGGCGGGTTTACAGGCCCCCGGCGCGCCCATCGGGGTATTTCTCCTGGTGGGTCCCTCCGGCGTGGGCAAGACCGAAACCGGCCTGGCCCTGGCGGACCTGCTCTTCGGCGATGAGGAAAGCGCCATCAGCATCAACATGAGCGAATTTCAGGAACGCCATACCGTCTCGCGCCTCATCGGCTCACCCCCCGGCTATGTGGGCTACGGCGAAGGCGGCCTGCTCACCGAGGCCATCCGCAAACGGCCCTACTGCATCGTTTTGCTGGATGAGGCGGAAAAGGCCCACCCGGACGTGATGCACCTCTTTTCCCAGGTTTTCGACAAGGGAGAACTGACGGACGGCGAAGGCAACAAAGTCAGCTTCGGCAGCACGGACAACCTGC
>JAISNZ010000020.1 GCA_031275955.1 Desulfovibrio sp.
GATGCCTTACCTGGGCTGGCTGGCGGACCCGGAGGGAACATATACCCTTGAAGACGTCTCCTCTCCCCGCTTATCCAACGAGTTCGCGCCCCTTACCGGCGGGATTCCCCTCAAGGATCAGGGGCCCGTCTGGGCCCAGATCATCCTGACCAAGACTCCCCCTTCCGCGGACGGGGGCCTGCCCCTCAGCGCAGGAAGCAAGGTCGGCCTGGGCTTCGGCAAACTGCCGCCGGGGAAAACCGTTCTCTATCTCACCGAGACGGGAACGCCCCTGCAAATCGGTCCCGGCCGGATCCTTGCCTCGGAGGAACCCTTTCCTCTGCCCGATCCGGGTCTGGACGGCATTATCGCCTATATCCGCATGGATGAAACCCCGGGCTTCTGGTTTTCCCCTACCATCAGCCCCATGAAGGATCTCTCCCCGCCCCTGGTGCCGCCGGATCTGCCCCTGACCGGCATTCTGCTGCTGGGCGCGGCCGTCTGCCTGCTCCGCGCCGTGGCGGAAAAGTTACTCTGGCCCTTCTGGGCCGCCCTGTTTCTGGCCTGCGTTCTGGCGCAATGCCTCCTGCCGTTGCCGACCCTCCGCTCCGGCATCAGCTGGATCGATCTGCCGGCCCTGCTGGCGCCCGGAACGGCCCTGATCCTTCTGCCCCATGTGGGACGTTGCCTGTTCCGCCACAGCGGGGTCTCCCGTCTGCTCGACACTATTCTTGCCCTGTATTCCCTTTCTGGCCTCGCCCTCTGTCTGGCTCCCCTGGCGCCGGGCATGGGCTGGCTACTCCGCCTTTTCCCCCTCTGGCCCCTCCTGCTCGCCCCCTTGCTGCCGCTCTGCCTCAGCGCTCTGGCCGGAAAACGGCCAGGGGCGCTGGCCTTTGCCGGCTCCTGCGTTATGCCGGTCATCGGGGCATCCATCGCCTTTTATGCCGTCGCCGCCCCCCTCTCCTATCCTCTGGCCGCTGACGCCGGCCTCTGGGGTCTGGCCATAGGCGGTCTGGGCTTTACCCTGGCCCGATCGCCCCGGAAAAAGACCGCCGGCGAGGAACCCGCAGCCCGGGCGCCCGCAACGGACTTTCCTCCCGCCCCGCTCAGCGTATCCGCGGCCCCGGCCCCGAAAACCGCGGAGATGCCGAAATACAATACGCCCAAGGTGTTCACGATCTATGAAGATCACCTGGAACCCGTCGCCCTTGTATCCCCAGCGCCTTCCTCCCCGGAAGGCGACAACGGGGATCCAGCCCCCGGTTCCTGGTCCTCTCCCGGTGCCTGGACGCCCCCGCCGGACGCTTCCGCGCCCCGGCAGGACCAGGCAACTTTCCCGCTTTCCCCCCAGCCGGACGGCGCGGACATCCCCCCGCCCTCCGCCATCGCTCCCAAAGTCATCTCCCTCGTGGACGACACGGATTTCTCCTCCTACTCCCAGGACATGCTGGAGGAATTGCGCGAAGGCGTGGGGCACAGCGTTTCCCTGTCCACGGGGGAATCGTTTATCTTTGACGTGCATGCCCTGGTGCGGGATGTGCATGAATCCATTGCCCCCCTGGTCAAGGGCAAGGGACTGATCTTCTCCTGGTACGCGGACCCGAACCTGCCGCAGCTTCTGGACGGCGACGCCCCGCGTCTGCGCCAGGCGCTGATCCTACTTCTGCAGAATGCCGTTCAGGCGACCACCCAAGGCATGGTGCAGTTGGCCGCCCGGCTGGACGCCACTCCCAGGGAAGAAACCCAGGCCCTTTTCCTGCTTTTCACGATCAGAGATACCGGCTCTGCCAAACGCACGGACGCGGGATTTTTCCACGCCTGGGAACTGGCTTCCCGGACAAAGGGCGTCTTCACGGCCGATTACGCCCCCGGGGAGGGCGCCCGCATCAGCTTCAGCGTGGGTTTTACCCGGCCTTCGGAGGCCATGTTGCGAGACCATCCGGCCTTTTCCGCCGGACATGGGTCCCCTTCGGCCTGGACCGCGTCCGCCTCCAGCCTGTCCGCCGCCTTGAACCGGGGACAACTGGATATGGGAGAACTGGAACGCCGCGCCCGGGCCGAGGGCATCCTCCTGGAAGAAACCGCGCACATCCCCTCCCTCCAGACGGAACGACCGGCTGAGGAAATTCTGCCGCAGGCCGTCCGGCAATGGCATGACCCCGCTCTGTCCCGCATCCTGATCGCGGACATGACCAGCAGCACCAAAAAACTTCTGATCAATTACCTGAACGACCTGCCCCACGAACTTCTGGAGGTTCCTTCCATTCTGGAGATCCCGGCCGTCCTGCGCGCCGCCCCCGCCTCCCTGATTATTTTTGATGCGGATATGCCCCTGGTGGACATCACCCAAACCCTGCGCGCCATCCGCGAACAGGAACGCGCCCACCGCCTGTCCCCCCTGCCCGTCCTGGCCCTGGTCAGCCATGAGAACCAACAACAGCGGATGCTGGCGGCCGGAGCCACCCGCATCATGACCAAACCCTTCATTCCGCAGGATCTGAAAACCGTCATCCGGGAATGTCTGGCTCTGCCCGGCCCCTTAACGCAAAACTCCGCTCCGCAGATCGCCCCCGGAACAGGCGCGCCGCCCCCCCTCCACACCAACGTCAGGCCGCTTTCCCGAACCCTTCCGGATTCGGCTTCCGCTCTCCTTGCCCCGGCTTCGGAATCTCCGGATCTTCTGGCCTCCGCCCTGGAAAAGGCTGACGCCCCCCCCAACCGCGCCATCCGGGAAGTTTCCCTGCCGCCCGTCAATCCGCCGCCGCCGGCCTGGAATGCCGAAGATACCATCGCCGCGCCCATTCTCCACGGCCTGTCTTCCGAGGATGTCATACTCGCCCCGGAAACAACGGTTCAGGACGCAGCTCCGGCCGATCCGCAATCCCCGCCGAAGCAGGTGAAAAACAATGCCCCCCGGGCGACTGACAATCAGGCGGCTGACAGTCAGGCGCTGGAGCATATTCTGCAGACAGGTCTTCCGGAGGAAAAACCGCCGTCCATCGCCGTCAAACCCGGAAACCGCGCGCCCGCCACGCAGACTCCGCCCAACAGGCAGACTCCGCCCGCCACGCAGACGCCGCCCGCCACGCGGACTCCGCCCAACAGGCAGACGCCTCCCGGCAAACAGGCGCTGCCCGGCACCCAGCAGAAATCCGGCATTCCCGTCAAAAAGATCCCCAAACCCACCCCGGCTTCGGATTCAGATACCCTTACGGTGGAACGGGTCATGACCGCTCCTCTGCCTACGCCCAAACCCGGCGACACCCCTGATGACGCCCCGGTAGCAGGCCCGCCCGGCGCCACCCCCAACCTCCTGGACCTGATCATCACCGATGAGGAAAACTCTCCTCCCGCCCCCCCGGCAGGATCCAGGGTCCGCCTCCAGGCCAGCCGCCCCGCTCCGGGTTCCAACTCCGCTCCAGCCCAATCCGGAGCGGATCGCCCCACTCTCCAACCCGCAGCCACGCCCGTCCGGCCCACCGCGCAACCGGTCCCGGTAAAGCCTGTCCCTCCGGGCGGATCCCCCGCGCCAACCAGGCCCGCTTCCAAACCTGCGCCCGCCGCGCAGCCCGCCCCGGCACGACCTGTTCCTCCAGGCGGATCCCCCGCGCCAACCAGGCCCGCTCCTCAACCTGCGCCCGCCGCGCAATCCGCCCCTGTCCAACCCGCCGCCTCCGCCGCCCCGCCGCAACCTGTCTCTCCCCCCTCCTCCGCGCCGGCGGTGACCCAAACCTTTCCCCTGCCCGGGATTCCGGGCGAGGCCCTGGAAGAGGACATGCTCCCCTTCCTTCCCGGCATCATTCTTGCCCTGCGCGACGGTCTGGGTGACGCCCTCAAGGGCAAGGTCGCCGGAAACCTCCGGCTAATTCAGGAGGCGTCCAACCGTCTGGCCGGCAAGGCGGAATACTTTCACCTGGACAGGCTCAACAAAATCAGCCGTTGCGTTGAACGCGCCGCCGAGTCCAACGACATGGAAGTCGCAGGCAGCCTCCTGGATGATCTCACGACCATCACCCAGACGTACATCACCAGCCTGCAGCAATGTTCCAAGGATTTTACGGGCAAGGTCCGATGAGCATGAACCGGCCGGCCCACGGCATTATCCCGGCCCGGTACGCTTCCACCCGCTTTCCCGGAAAACCCCTGACCCTGCTCCGCGGAAAGCCCATGTTCTGGCATGTCTGGCGCCGCGCCTCCCGCTGTCCGCGTTTATCCTCCGTCTCACTGGCCACGGATGACCAGCGGATTGCCGCCGTTGCCGAATCCTTGGGCGTACCCTGCCTGATGACCGCAAGCACGCATCCCAGCGGCACGGACAGAGTCCATGAAGCCGCAGTTCTTTTGGGCCTCCCAGACGAAGCCCTTGTCGTCAACATCCAGGGAGACGAACCCGCCCTTGCTCCCGAAGCCCTCTGCGACCTTCTGGACGCCTTTGCCGATCCCGCGGTCCAGGCGGCCACTCTGGCCTACCCCCTGTCCACGCCAGCGCATGATCCGCACACGGTCAAGGTGGTCCGCGCCATCTCCGGAGACGCCCTGTACTTTTCCCGTTCTCCCATTCCCTATCCCCGGGACGGCGCTTCCCTCCCCCTGCTGGGACACATGGGCCTGTATGCCTTCACCATGCGCGCCCTGAACCTTTTTGTCTCCCTCCCGCCGTCCCCCCTGGAACGCGCGGAACGGCTCGAACAACTCCGGCTTCTGGAAAACGCCGTTCCCCTGCGGGTCGCGATCACGAACCACATGAGCCACGGGGTTGACACCCCCGAGGATCTGGAGAAGGTTCTTCCTCTTATGGATGAGGAGATCGGACAGGGAAGCGCTGATTGATGCTCTTTCAGAGAGGATCGCCGCCGACGGCGATATGCTGGCCGGTGATCAGGGATGCCCCCGTACCGCAGAGAAAAAGGACAAGGGCAACAATATCGTCCGGCTGGGGAGCGCGGGCAAGGGGAGGGGACGCCGTCTCCGGGACGTCTCCGGCTGGGGCGTCCGTCCAGCCGGGGCCGACCATGTTGACCCGCGCGCGCCCGGCCAGACTGACCGCCAGGGAACGGGTAAGGGCAAGCAGGGCTCCCCTGGCGGCGAAATAGCTCTCCCTGTCAGCCCTGGGCAGGGGGGCGGCGGGAAAGGCGACATTGACGACCGCGGCATCCCGGGAAAAAGCCCCCGACAAGAGACGGACAAGCAGGTACGGGACGGCGGCGCCCATTTGGAGTGTGCGGCTGAACTCCGCGTACCCGCAACCTGAGAGAATGCCTTTCGTATCGGCGCAAACGGCGTTGATGAGAAAGTCCACGCTCCCGAAACGACTGACCACGCGCTCGGCGAATTCGGAAAGGACATCTTCGCGGGAGATGTCGCCGGACATGAACAGACATTCGGGGCCAAGGGTTTCGGCAAGCCGAAGGCAGTCCTCCTCCCCGGCGTCAAGAAAAGCGACGCGCCCCCCGGCGGCGGCAAAGGCCTCGACAATGCGCCGGCCGATTCCGGTGCCGCCGCCGGTGACCACCGCGAGTTTGTGAAAAAAATCCATGCCGCCCTCCTCTTTCGGGAAAGTACCGCTTCCCTGGAGGCAAAGCCCCCTCAAAAGCATCACGGGATTCAGGAAAAAGTCAGCGCGCCGTCCTGGGCATCAATATGGACCGTATGCCCTTCCTGAATCCGGCCCTCTATCAGCATCCGGGCCAGGGGAGTTTCCACATGCTGTTGCATATATCGGCGCAGGGGGCGCGCCCCGTAGATCGGGTCATAGGCGGCCCCGGCAATGAAGGCCATGGCGGCCTGGGTCATGGAGACGGAGATTTTCCGGGCCTCCAGGCGGGAGCGGAGGCGTTCCAAAAGAAGGGCGACAATACGGACAATCTCCTCCTGGGTCAAGGGTTTGAACAGAACCACCTCATCCAGCCGGTTAAGAAATTCCGGGCGGAAGTAGCGGCGCAGTTCGCCCAGCACGCTTTCTTCGACCCCATCCCTGAAGAGTCCGGCGGCGGTGATGCCCTCCAGCAGGGCGGCGGAGCCGATATTGGAAGTCATGATGATGGTGGTGTTGCGAAAATCCACCGTCCGGCCCTGGCTGTCCGTCAGGCGTCCGTCGTCCAGAATCTGCAGCAGGGTGTTGAAGACATCCGGGTGCGCCTTCTCCACCTCGTCAAAGAGGACAACGCTGTACGGTTTGCGGCGCACGGCCCCGGTGAGCTGCCCTCCCTCGTCGTAACCCACATAGCCCGGAGGAGCGCCGATGAGGCGGGCGACGGCATGTTTTTCCATATATTCGCTCATATCCAGGCGAACCATGTTGTTTTCGCTGTCAAACAGGGCCTGGGCCAGGGTTTTGCAGAGTTCCGTCTTGCCCACCCCGGTGGGGCCGAGAAAGAGAAATGAGCCGATGGGGCGGGCCTGATCGGACAACCCGGCCCGTGAACGCAGGACAGCCTCGGACACGGCCGAGATCGCCTCCTCCTGGCCCACCACGCGCTGGTGCAGGATCTCGGGCAGGCGAAGCAGCTTCTCCCGTTCCGATTCCAGAAGCCGGGTCACGGGAATTCCAGTCCAACGGGCCACAATCGCGGCAATATCATCCGGCCGGACCTCTTCCTTGAGCAGACGCGGGACCATGCCGGTTCCCGCAGCCGCCTCGGCGTCGGCCAATTCCTGTTCCAGACGCCGCAAAACACCGTACTTCAATTCCGCCGCCCGGTTCAGATCATAGGCCCGCTCGGCCTCTTCCATGTCGCGGCGGGCGCGTTCGAGGTCTTCCTTCAGGGAGCGGACGCGGTTGATGCCGTTCTTTTCCCTCTCCCACTGCGCCTGAAGAATATTCTGCCGGGCGCGCAGGTCTTCCAGCTCATCCTCCAGCCTGCCCAGACGTTCCCGCGAGGCGGCATCCGTTTCCCGACGCAGGGCTTCCCGCTCAATTTCCAGCTGCATGATCTTGCGGCCGGCTTCATCCAGATCCGAGGGCAGGGAATCTATCTCCGTGCGAATCATGGCCGCGGCCTCGTCAATCAAATCAATGGCCTTGTCCGGAAGCTGGCGGTCGCTGATGTAGCGGATGGAGAGTACGACGGCCTCGACAATGGCCGCGTCGGTGATGCGCACCCCATGATGGACCTCAAACCGCTCCCGGAGGCCCCGCAGGATGGAAATGGCGTCCTCCCGGGTCGGCTCCTCGACCAGGAGGGGCTGAAAGCGCCGTTCCAGGGCGGGATCTTTTTCAATGTATTTGCGGTATTCATCCAGGGTGGTGGCTCCGATGCAGTGCAATTCGCCCCTGGCCAGCATGGGCTTGAGCAGGTTTCCGGCATCCATGGCCCCGTCGGCGCGTCCGGCCCCCACAATGGTGTGCAGCTCGTCGATAAACAGGATCACCCGGCCGTTGGAATTTTCCACTTCCTTGAGCACGGCCTTCAGGCGCTCTTCAAATTCTCCCCGGTATTTGGCCCCGGCGACAAGCGCCCCCATGTCCAGGGCATAGAGCATTTTTTCTTTCAATCCCTCCGGCACGTCTCCCTTGAGAATGCGATGGGCCAGACCTTCCGCTATGGCTGTCTTGCCCACCCCGGCCTCGCCGATGAGGACCGGATTGTTTTTGGTGCGGCGGGAAAGAATACGGACAGCCCTGCGTATTTCGGCATCCCGGCCGATGACCGGATCCAGTTTCCCCTTTCTGGCCTCTTCCACCAAATCCCGGCTGAACCTGGTCAGGGCCTCGTATGTGTCCTCGGGGGTGTCCGAGGTAACCCGCTGGTGGCCGCGCACGGCGCTCATGGCCGCCAAGGCGCCGTCTCTGCTGATGGCGAAGGTCCGGTGTATCGCGCCCAGAATCGTGGACTCCGGTTCAGCCGTCATCTCCAGAAAGAGATGTTCCACGCTGACG
>JAISNZ010000180.1 GCA_031275955.1 Desulfovibrio sp.
CGACGCCCGGGGGGGGGGGGGGGGTGGGCGCGGCCCTCCGGGGGGTTTGGTTCGCGTCCGCCCCCCCCCCCCCCCCCCCCAAAATGGCCATCTCACATGGCCCTTCAAATGCGGCGCCGGCTATTCCGGGGTTCTGCCCAGGGCGGCGATGGAGATGGAGCGGGCGCCGGCGGCGAGCAGGATCGTGCTGGCGGCGGCGAAGGTGGCGCCGGTGGTCATGATGTCGTCCAGGAGCAGGATATGTAGGTTGTGGACAGCCGCGGGAGATGGGGCGACGAAGGCTTGGGCGAGATTGAGGAATCTTTCGGATCGGGAAAGGCCGGGTTGGGGGGCGGTGCTTCTGGTGCGGAGCAGGAGGTGGGCGGCGAGGGGTTTTTGGAGGCGGCGGGCGAGGGGGCGGGCCAGTTCCAGGGCCTGATTGAAGCCTCTGCGGGCCAGGCGCTTTGCCGGCAGGGGAATGGGGATGATCAGGTCCGCGGGGCAGGCGGAGAGGTCGGGGTGGGAGGCCAGGATGGCGCCCAGGGGCAGGGCCAGGGAGATCTGGCCTTGAAATTTGAAGCGGAGCAGGAGGTCGCGCAGGAGATCGTCGTAGGCGGCATGGAAAAAGGTCCGGGTCCAGGGCGGGGCTTTGGCCAGACAGGCGGAGCAGGGAAAGACGGGGGTCCGGGGCGAGGGGGCGAGGGCGCCGCAGAGGGGACAGTAGCCGGCGGAACGGCGTTGGAGGCGGTTTGCGCAGGCCGGGCAGCAAAAGGCGTCCGGGCCGGCGGGATCGTCCCGGGCGGGGGGGAGAAAGGCGGAGGAGCAGGCGGCGCAGCGGCGTTCCGCCGTAAAGGCGGTCTGGAGAGAGAGCGGGCGGCGGATGCCTCTGAGGGGGCGGATCATGAACAGGATCCCGCTTGCCGGCCGTAGTCGAGGACAGCCTGGGAAGCGCTCCGGGAGGAGATAAGGTCCCCCGGCGCTTCCAGGCCGCGCAGCAGGAGGGGGTCGGCCAGGCGGATATTCAGGGAGATCAGGGCGTAGCGCAGGGTCAGCAGGCTGCCCGCAAAAAGTTTTTTCCCCCTGGGCCGGCCGGCAATGAGGATCACGCGGCAGATCCGCGGAGGAAAGGGTGTTTTGCGCAGCCAGAAGGGTTGGGTGCGATCCAGGAGGGCTTTGAGGGGTGAGGGCAGGTGGTAGAAAAAGACGGGAGCGATGAGGCAGAGGGCGGGGGCCTCGGCCAGGGCGCGCAGCAGGGGGGCGCTGTCGTCCCGGGCGCTCTGGGGGCAGCCCCAGGCAAGGGAGGGGTCTGGTTGCGCGCAGGCGGAACAGGCCAGGCAGGGGGCAATGCGGAAGGAGCGCAGGCGGGTTACGGGCAGGGGAGCGGGGAATCCCGGACCTTGTCCCAGGGCCTGGGCGAAGAGGTCGGCGGCATCGTCGCAGTTGCCCCCCGGGCGGGGGCTGCAGGCGAGGATCAAGGGCGAAGCCGGTTCAGGAGACGCCATACTCTGCGCGGCAGAGTCCTTCAGGCCGCGCTGCCCAGATAGGGATTGTGGATTTTTTCCTCTTCGACGCCGGTGTGCGGTCCATGGCCGGGATAGACGATGGTCTCCCCGGGCAGGGTGAAGATCTGGGTGCGGATGGAGGCGGCCAGGGTGGCGAAATCGCCCCCGGCGAAGTCGGTGCGCCCGATGGAGCGGTAAAACAGGCAGTCTCCCGCGAATACCGCCAGATATTCCGGGAAATGGAAGGAAAGGCCGCCCGGGGTGTGTCCCGGCGTGGGCAGGACCAGGCAGGTTGTGCCCAGGAGAGGAAGGGGCCCGGCCTCCAGATTGACGAAGGCGTATTTTTCCACCGGGGGAATGCCCATGCTCCTGTCTTCCAGGAGGAAGCGATCCTTGTCGCTGGCGTAGGCGGTTGCCCCGGTGGCTCTGATCAGGGCCTGCACTCCGAAGGTATGGTCAAAATGCAGATGGGTGCAGAGGATATGGGTCAGGGTCAGATTGTGCTGGCGCAGATAGTCCAGAACTTGGGCGGGGTCGCCGCCCACGTCAATGATCAGGGCCCGGGAATCGGTATGGAGTAGATAACAGTTGGTTTCCAGGGGCCCCAGGGGGAAAAGGACGCTGTTCATGAGTTCTCCGGAGGGTAAGAAGCCTTTTTTTTTCTGCGTGAATGAGGAGTGTGTTACGACAGGGGAATCTTTTTGGCAAGGGCGTCCGCGCATTGATGTCCGCGCATTGACATCGGGCGCGGGATAGCGCACACCAGAAAGGCCGGCGGGAGCGCGTTCACCGGGGCGCCGGCGGCTGATGGCCCTGGGCGGCGCGGGCCAGGCGGGAGGACATGAAAAACATTGGCTCCAAAAGCGGTTCCAGGGCGGGAGGTTCTTCCCGTGAGCGGGGGGCGGCCTCCCGGACGAAGTCCGTCCCTTCCGCCCCTTTGCAGCGCGTCTCCCTGACCCGGCGCGACATTATCGTCTTTGAGCAGCGTCTGAAGGAGGCTGTCCAGGGTCTTTTCCCCTTCAAGGCGCACAGCATTCATTTTCCCCGCGCCTTGCAGTCCTGCGCGGCGGAACGGCGGCCGGACGAGGACAAGATCCTTCTTCCCCTCGCCCTGCGGGAAGATCGCGCTTGCCGCGTTTTGGGCGTCCTGATGATCCGGGGGGCGGACCAGGAAAAGGCCGCGCCTCTTTTGGCGCGTTGGCCGGCCCTGGCGCGGCTGATCACCGATAATTTGCTTCAGTACAAGCGCAGCCTCTGCGATCCCGTTACCGCCCTTTTTTCCCGTCATTATCTTCTGGAATGCATGGCCCGGGAGATTGACGCCTTGCGCGGGTTTTCGTCAGCCGCTTCGCCGGCCGGGGCGCATCCGGCGGACGAGGGCCTGGTGATCGGCGACGAGGAAAGGCCCCGCCGGGGATCGCAGGGGATTCTGGCTGTCCGCTTTGCCGCCCTGCGCGACGTTGTGCGTGAATTCGGCTATCAGTTCGCCGATGAGCTGATGATTGCCCTGGCCGACGCCTTTCTCCCCCGCTGTCCCGAACAGGCTCTGGCCGCCCGCATCGGAGATTTCGAGTTCGCCCTGCACCTGCCAGCCGCCACGGCCGGGGAGTGTCACGCTCTGGCCTGCGCTCTTGTCTCGGCCTTGCGGGCCGTTACCCTGGTCCATCCCCTGCGCCGCGCCCGGGTCAGCATTGCCGCCACTATCGGCTTTGTCCTCTACCCCCAGGACATGAGCGGAGACATCTTCCTCCGGCCCGCCGCGGAACAGGCCCGTCTCCTTTTGCGCAAGGCCCGTCTGGCCGCCGCCCTTGCCGATGAGGAACGCCCCCTGCTCTCCGGTTCGCAGGAGGATAAAGCCGTTCTGCCTTTCAAGCGCATTCTGGCGGAGGGAGGCCGCGTTCTGGAGGTCCTGCCCCTTTCCCGCGCGGTCGTCAGCCTGGGCAGCCAGACGCAGGCCCGTGAAGGACAACGCTTCTCCGTCTGGTCCGTCAGCTATCCCGTTCAGTCCATGGCCCCCCCGGCCGGGCCGGAGGGCGGCCTTTCTCCGGAAGGCCCGGCTCCTCTGTATAAAGGGGAGATCGTCCTCATGGAGGTGCGGGAAAACGCTTCCCAGGCGGAAGTCATCACCCTGGGCGAACCGACCTGGGCCATAGAGCCGGGCGACAGGCTCCTCCTGCTGCCGGAGGAACAAAGCAACCCCGCCCACCCGGCTCCCGGCCGGGATCGCCCTGATCCCGCCAGCGGCTTTCTGCGCCACGGCGACTTTTTCGCCCGCTGGGCCCAGGAACGGGAAGCCTGCGACACCTTCAGCCTGGCCCTGATCCGCCTCGGAACCCCCTCTTTTCCGGAGGCGGAACCAGCGGCGCTGCCGGACGGGGACCCCTCTGCCCGGACAGACGGGTCCCCGCCGCGCGACCGGCCGATCCAGCCAGAAGGAGCCCACTATGCCGGCCGGTTCATGGCCCAGGCCGCCCGTCTCTGCCGCGATGAATTCGGAGCGGACCTTCTGGGCGGACGGTACAGCCTCAACAGCCTGATCCTTTTCCATCCCCGGCTGGACGGACTTCAGGCCCAGGCCGCCTACCAAAGGCTGGCGGCCCTTTTGCGGGAGCGTCTGGATCTTGACGTGGCCGTCGGTCTGGCCTGCCACCCCTGCCTGAATTTCCGCAAGGCCGATGCTCCGGCAAACTGCCTGAAGGCCCTGGAATACGCCCTGCTTCTTCCCGCGCCCCAGGTCGGGCTTCTCAATTCCCTGGCCCTGAATATCGCCGCGGACAAATTTTTCAGCCAGGGAGACCTGTTCAGCGCCATCAAGGAATACCAGACGGCCCTCCTGGCGGACGAAGGCAACGGCATGGCCTGGAATTCCCTGGGGATCTGCCTGGCCGCCCTCGGGCGGCAGGCGGAGGCCGAGCGGCATTTCGCCAGGGCCTTAAGCTGCAATCCCGACGATCTCATGGCCATGTACAACCTTGGCTACATGTACCAGTCCAGGAACCGGGAAGACCTTGCCGGGAGCCAGTACCGGCAGTGTCTTGTCCTTGACCCGGGTCATCTCTTCGCCACCCTGCGCCTGGGACAGCTGGCGGAAAACGCGGGGGATCACGCCCTGGCCCGCCAATTTTACGACCAGGCCGCCGCCCTCCCCGGAGGATACCCCCTCACCTGCCGCCATTTCGCCCGGCTCTGCCTGTCCGAGGGCAAGCCCGATCAGGCCCGGGAATACCTGCACGAGGCCCTTCTGCAGGACCCCCAGGACGCCCTTTCCCTGCAGCTTCTCTCCCGCCTTTCCCTGGAGGCGGGAGAAGATCCCGATATGGCCGCCAGCCTGGCCCGTCAGAGCGTCTCCCTCTGCCCCGGCCTGAAGGCCGGCTGGCTTGATCTTGCCCGCGCCCTGCAGGCCCTGGGAAAACATCAGCAGGCCAGGGAGGCCCGCCTGCGGGCGGGCGGGTTTTAGGGAAACACTGATTTATTCCCTTTGAGGGGGCTTTGCCCCCTCAAACTCCCCCAGCAGGGGCATCCTGACAGGATGAGTTCGCCCTCGCTGACGTTCGGGACGAACGGCCCCAGCACCCCCTTTAAGTATTTCAATGTAATCCGAAAGGAGGGGTTTCGGGGCGGAGCCCCGATAAATCAGCGCTTCCTTAAATATTCATGGCTCTGTTATACAAACAAGTATACCGATTAGATAAAATAATTTCAATAAGTTACTGAAGGGATAAAGGTTTTTTATGGCTAAGTTATCGGCTATTCGATGGCATATGTACCTATTTGGATAACAGAGCCATATTCATTAACCGGAGGGCGGGGCGAGGGTTTTGAAGGCGTCTTCCACCAGGCGGTTGACGGCCGCGGCGATATCTTCGTCGATATTGATGAAGCTAAGGCCCAGCAGGTATTTTCCGCCCACGGCCCTGGACCAGGAGACATCGGCGATGACCTGGAAATATTGGTCCGTGTCGTTCTCATAGACTTTGAAAAAGCCGCTGGAGAATTTGTTCAGTCTGGGCATGTGCACGGTAATATGCAAGCGGGTTCCCACGGGCAGGGGCGTGTCGGATTCCACGCACAGGCCGCCTTTGCTGATGTCCCGGGTTTCCGTGTCGAAAAGGGAATCTTTGGCGATGGGGAAGACCAGTTCTCTGGCCTGCACGCGATAGGGCCTGGGCAGACGCAGGTACTGGCGTTTGTTGTCCTGGTTTTCCGGAGTAAGTGGAGAGGGCGTTGTCATCGGGTCCTCCTGTTGCAGGATATCCCTTTTATATGTTTTTTCCCGGTCTCCTGTAAAGGAGGGGCCGCGATGTATTTTTTCCCTGTCCGGGGCTGAGCCGGGCAAGAGACAGGAGGCGATCATGACGGAGGGAGAGTGTCGTTGCGGGTCTGGAAAAAGGGAAGGGGAGTGTTGCGGGCCGATCCTTGCCGGCGCGGCGGTGGCCCGCGGTCCCGAGGAGTTGATGCGGGCGCGTTTCACCGCCCACTGCCGGCGCGACTACGCCTTTCTGGTGGCTTCCACCCATCCGGCGCGGCGCAAGGGCGTTACCGAGGCGAAGATCGCCGAGTGGGCGGAACATGTGGAATGGACGGGGTTGGAGATCCTTTCCGCCGGCGCGGATGAAGACAGGGGCCGGGTTTCCTTCTGCGCCGGCTATACCGTCCGGGATTTGCCCCGGACCCTGCGCGAGGACGCCGAATTTCTCCGGGAGGACGGAGTCTGGTTCTATGTGGACGGCAAGATCCACGGCCCTGATCCCTATCAGCGCGAAACGCCCCGGGTGGGGCGCAATGATCCCTGCCCTTGCGGCAGCGGGAAAAAATATAAAAAATGTTGCGCGGCCGCTGGCGCCGAAGGGAATACGCGCGCCTGAGCCCGCCCGACGCGCATTGCCGCAGGAACGCTCGCTCAAAGATGGGTTACATACCAGGCGCCCGCCTTTTGGATGCCCTGGCGGACGGTGTATTCCGGTTCGTAGCCGAGCAGGGTTTCGGCCTTGCTGATGTCCGCCAGGGAATGGCGGACATCGCCGGGGCGGAACTCCCGGTATGCCGGCTGGATGCCGGCGGCTTCTGGTTTGTGGCGGGCGGTTTCCTCCCGGATGAGCAGGAAGAGTTCTTTCAGGGTGGTGCGCTGGTTGACGGCCACATTGTAGACCTGGTTCCAGGCCGCGGGATTGTCGGAGCAGGCGGCCAGGAGGTTGGCCTGGACGCAGTTGTCGATGAAGCAGAAATCGCGGGATGTTTCGCCGTCGCCGTTGATGGCGACGGTTTGTCCGCGCAAAAGGCCGGCGAACCAGGCCGGGATGACGGCCGCATAGGCGCCTTCGGGGTCCTGGCGCTGGCCGAAGATGTTGAAGTAGCGCAGGCCGATGCTGGGAAAGCCGTAGGCCGAGGCAAAGACGCCGGCATAGAGTTCGTTGACGTATTTGGTCACGGCGTAGGGGGAAAGGGGCTTGCCGATGCGATCTTCCTGTTTGGGCAGAGAGGGGTCGTCCCCGTAGGTGGAACTGGAGGCGGCATAGACAAAGCGTTTGCAGCCGGCGTCCCTGGCGCTGAGCATCATGTTCAGGAACCCGTCGATATTGTTCGCGTTGGTCAGGAGGGGATCTTTCAGGGAACGGGGCACGGAGCCGAGGGCGGCCTGATGCAGGATATGGGTTATGCCCTCGCAAGCCGCGCGGCAGGTTTCCAGAGAACGGATGTCGCCGCGCAGGGGTTCAAAGTTGGGCCACAGGTCCGGACCCACGGCCTCCCGGACCTGATCCAGGTTCTTTTCGGACCCGGTGGCGAAATTGTCCAGTCCGCGCACGCGCTGTCCCGCTTTGAGCAGCGTTTCCACGAGATGGGACCCGATGAACCCGGCCGATCCGGTGACCAGCCAGCGTTGCGGCTGGGAGGGAAGACGGGCGAGAAGATCCTGATAGGCGGACATGCGGCTCTCCTGTTGGGGCGTTGGTTCCGCTCTACCCTGTTTTGCCTCCCGCGTAAACGGGCCGGGGAAATGTTCAGGGAGCGGGGCTCCGCCCCGGGGCGGCAAATACAACTTGACTTTTTCTATACTTTTGCCAAGGGTGAGGAAATGCGGGGGCGCCTGGCGCGCGCCCCCGCCGCGGTTCCCTAAGGAGGTAGTATGGCCCTTTTCTCCCGCCTGTCGGCCCTGTCTTTGCTCTTTTTTGTGCTCACCGCTTGCGCATCTGACGGGAGTTTGAGCAATCCCTTTTCTTCCTCTGAGGATCCCCCGGAAAATCCCTATTATCTGAGCGAATTTTCCGATGTGCCCATTCCGCAGGGCATGACGGAAGATAAGAGGGAGACCTATATTTCCTTTGCCCCTTCCGGACTGAAGTGCGGCGTGCAGCATTTCAGCGGCCGGGTGGAGGTGGTTTCTCTGATGAACGCCATGCGCCGGAATATGGCCGCGCACGGCTGGGTTTTGCGCGCCCTGCTTCGATCCCAGGAATCCATCCTGGTCTTTGAGAAGTCGGACAGCGTCTGCACCATGCACATCAGCGACGGACGGATCTACACGGGCCTGATCCTGTTCATGTCTCCCCGGCTTGACGGAGACTCGGAGCCTGTTTTTCCGGAACGGCAATCCTCGTCTTCGGGCCTGACGGAGCAAGCCCTCTGATGGAGCCCCCCATCGTCCTTTCCTGTCTGGCCGGACGGCGGGTGCATCTTGGCGTTTGCGGCTCTGTGGCCGCCTATAAGGCCCTGGACCTGATGCGTCTTTTCCGCAAGGCTCGGTTGCGGGTTTCCGTTGTCCTGACCCCCGCGGCGACGCGCTTTGTCACCCCCTTAAGCTTTGCCGCCCTTGAGGCCGAAGCGGTGGACACGGATATGTTCGCGGCTGGAGAAGGCGCCCCCTTTGGGCATCTGCGGCCGAGAGCCGTTGCCGACGCCTTTGTCGTTGCCCCGGCTTCCGCCACGACCCTGGCCCGTCTCGCCGCCGGGCTGGCCGATGAAATGCTGGCCGCCCAGGCCTTGGCCTTTTCCCGGCCTCTGGTCCTGGCGCCGGCCATGAATCCTGGCATGTGGGCCAATGCGGCCACCCAGGCCAATGTCCGCTGTCTTCAGGAACGCGGGCATTCCCTGGTGCTGCCGGTTTTGGGGCGGGTCGCCTGTGGCGAGGAAGGCCAGGGCAGGCTGGCGGATCTGGAGGATATTTTTTGGGCGCTTCTTTCCAAGCTCTGTCCCCAGGATATGGCGGGGAAGACCCTGCTGGTGACCCTGGGTCCCACCCGTGAACCCTGGGACGGAGTCCGCTGCTGGACCAACCTGTCCAGCGGGCGGATGGGAGCGGCTGTGGCCACAGCCGCCTTTCTTCGCGGGGCGCGGGTTTTGGCGGTGGCGGGTCCGGGCGCTCCCCGCCTGCCCGGCGGGGTGGAACGGCACGACACGGGCACGGCCAGGGAGATGTTCGCCGCGGCCAGGAGTCTCTGGCCTCAGGCGGATGCCGGCATTTTCACCGCCGCGGTGGCGGATTACTCCCCCCTGCCCCTGGGGGAAGGCAAGTTCAAAAAGCGGCAGGCCGGGGAATCCCTGAGCATCGCTTTCAGCGGAAACCCGGACATCCTTTTTCATTTGGCCGCGGAACGCCGGATCGGGCAAAAGGTTGTGGGTTTTGCCGCGGAGACCTCGGATCTGGAGGCGCAGGCGACCGCCAAGCTGGAATGGAAAAAGGCGGATATGATTGTGGGCAATCTGGTGGGCGGAGCGGACTCCGGCTTTGCCGGCGACAAGAATACGGTCTTTGTCCGGGATATTCACGGCCGGGCCGAATCCTGGCCTGTTCTTTCCAAGGCGGATGTGGCCTGGAGGCTTCTGGATTGGCTCGAAACCCTGTGACCCTTGCGGAAACCCTTCGTCCCTGGCATACGGCGGGACTTTTCTGGATCTTGGGGGATACGGCCGAAGGGGAGCGGACCGCGGGGGGGGTCGCGGAGGATCTGCCGGGCCTCTTTGCCGCCAAAAGGGCCTTCGCGGCCGGGAAAGGCGCGCAGGCCGCGGGCGCGTCCTCTGAGGCGGAAGTCCTTCCCTGGGGATCTTCCCGGGCGGCGCCGCGCTCCCCGGGGGAAGAACCGGGGGAGGTCGCGCCCGCCCTTCTGCCGCCCGCCTGGAGGGAACTTCTGGCAAAGACCCCTGCCGCGCCTCTGTTGTGGACTTATGCCGAGCTTGGCCAGGATCTGCGGGGCCAGGGAGATCGGGCGCGGTCGGCGGGCCTTAGGGGACTGATTGGCCGACTCCGGCTCCCCCGGGGATCCAGCGCCTTCTGGCCCCTGACCCTGGAGGAGGCCTGGCCGCGGTGCCTGGAAGCGGGGCGCCTGCCCCCGGATGCTCCTTTCTTCCTGCAGGGCCTGGCCCGAATCCGTCCCCGGGCGGTGATCCTTTTCGGGGCACATTCCTGCTTTTTGTCCGGTCTGGACCTTTCTTTGCGGCTGCCCTTCACCCAGCAGGTCAAAAACGGCTCTTTTTTTCTCCTGCTGCCGGCCTGGAGCGAGCTTGTGGCCAAAAGAGAACTGCAGGAGCATTCCCTGACCTATTTGCAAGCCGCTTTTTCCTCCCTCCCGGGCCTGAGGTAAAGATGTCCGTTCTTGTCACCGGCGCGGCCGGCTTTATCGGCTTTCATCTCTGCCGGCGGCTTTTGGAGCAAGGGCACGCGGTTGTAGGGATCGACAACCTGAATGAGTACTACAGCGTTGCGCTGAAAGAGGCCCGCCTGGAGATCCTGCGGGCGCGGGCCGGCTTTTCTTTCCAGCGCCTGGATATTACGGACGGGGAGGGCCTGGCCGCCCTTTTTGCCGCTCAGACCTTTCCCCTGGTCATTCACCTGGCCGCCCAGGCCGGCGTCCGCTACAGCCGCCGGAATCCTCTGGCCTATGTCCACTCCAACCTGGTGGGCTTTGCCCATATTCTGGAGGAGTGCCGGCGGTGCCGGACAGGACACCTGGTCTACGCCTCTTCCAGTTCCGTCTATGGGGGCAGCGCGCGCGTTCCCTTCCGGGAGACGGATGCCGTGGATCATCCCTTGAACCTGTATGCGGCGACGAAAAGAAGCAATGAGCTCATGGCCCATGCGTACAGCCACCTTTACGGCCTGCCGACCACCGGACTGCGCTTTTTTACCGTCTACGGGCCGTGGGGACGACCCGATATGGCCCTGTATCTTTTTACCCGGGCCATCCTGGCCGGGGAACCGCTTCCGGTCTTTAATCAGGGCCGGATGCGCCGGGATTTTACCTATATTGACGATGTGATCGAGGCCGTGCTGCGCATCGCCCGGATTCCCGCCGCGCCCGCCCCGGACTGGAATCCCTTGCAGCCGCTTTTGGATCGCGGCGCCTCCCCGTACCGGATCTACAATATCGGACAGGGCCGGCCGGAGGAGGTGGGAACCCTGATTGCCCTTTTGGAGAAACATTTGGGGAAAAGGGCAAACTTGCAATTTTTGCCTCTGCAGCCGGAAGACGGAGAGATAACCTTTGCCGCAGGCGAGGCCCTTCAGCAAGCCTGCGGATTTTCCCCGCGGGTTTCCCTTGAAGAAGGAGTTGAGCGTTTTATCCGCTGGTATCGGCACTACCACGGGGGCGCTTCCCGGGGAAAGGCCGAGGGAGCCTTTTCCTGAAACTCCTTTATGGTTTGAGATGATCACAACCGCAAGGAGGCGGTTGTGGTTTGAAACCGATTTTTCTGAGGGCTTTGGCCTGTTTCACGTGAAACATGAGCTTCGCGATCCGGGACCAGAGCGGGCAAAGCCCATGCTTTTGGCTGCGCCGGCCTCGCCCTGTCGGGCCTCGCCCAGCTTGACGGCGGGGATATCTCCGGCTAGCATGAAGGAGATTTTTTTCGAGAGCTAAGGAAACACTGATTTATTCCCTTTGAGGGGGCTTTGCCCCCTCAAACTCCCCCAGCAGGGGCATCCTGACAGGATGAGTTCGCCCTCGCTGACGTTC
>JAISNZ010000224.1 GCA_031275955.1 Desulfovibrio sp.
CGCCCGGAAAGATCGGAAGGAGAAGAAGCCTGCCGCGGGGAATCCTGCCGGAGGGCAAAGGCGATATAGCGGGCAAGCCGCAGATCCAACCGCTCCGGAGACAAGACGCCTGGAACGGCGTCCCCGCCGGGCAGGGACAGGTCAAGGGCGGCGGCGAGCAGATCCTTGAACAGGGCACCCTCTTCCTCCTGGCTGGCAAGCAGGTCCGCGATCAGCGCCCGCTTGTCCTGATCCTGTCCCGCGGCGGGACTCTTCGTCTCCGCGGAGGAAAGACGCATTCCGGAGGCACGGTAGATGGATTCCTCCCGCGCCAGCATCCCCAGCCGGCCAAGGCGGAAAGGCGAATCGCAGAGCGCCGCCCCTCCTGGTTCCAGGTCCAGCGCATCCGGATTCCGTTCCTGCCCGGACAACGGACCCTTTTCCCGGGAAAATCGCCGCTCCTGCCCTGTCTCGGACATTTTGCCCCCTGTCTCGCCCTTTGCCTGACCCGGGAACGACCATACTCCGATTTCAGGCCCAGGGCAAAGGCGCGCCTCAAGCGCGGCCCGCCATAAAGTCTTTCTTCTCTGTGCCGAAAAGAAGGGCAGTCGGCTGTCAGGGAAGACGGTTGCCGGAACTCACGGAGAGAGTGCCATGCTGGAATATTACCGCTTCAAGAGGGTTCTCGATCTCTTCGTCAGCGAACAGGCGGCGGAGGCGCGCGAGGAGCTTGCCGCTCTGCAGCGCCGCTATGTAAGCCTGTGCGACGAAAACACCACCCTGAAGATGCAGATGCAGGAATATGAAGATATCCTGTATCTTGCCCGCAACCTCACCTTTGACGGCGAATTCTACTGGCTGGAAACAGGCGCTGTCCGGCAGGGGCCGTTCTGCCCCAACTGCTACGACCGGGACGGCCTTTTAATGCGCCTTTCCGGGGAACGGCATGACCGTTACTGCACCAGTTGCCGCGAATCCTACGTTTCCGCTGGGAAAATCGCCGCCGTATCCCGGGAACCCGGGCGAAGAACCAGCGCCGGGGGGGACCTGTCTCCTCCGGCCTACCGGAAAGCGGAAAAAAGGGCCAAGGTCATTCCCTTCGTCCGCTGACAGGCGCATCCTTGCAGGGCAAAGGGCCGGTTTGCCTTTTCCTTTGCCCTGGGCACTCTTTCTTCGCGACTGCTCCGGCGGCCTGAAGGCCGCGGCGCGGGCCGGAGAGAAGCGGTGTGCCGACAGACCACGGATCTTCGCGGGCGGGAGAAGCCGCGCGGAAGAGTTCGCGCCAGGACAACACCACTGTTGCCGCCGGCCTGTCGGATCGCCTCCGCCTCCTGTTCCTGCCGGAATCGGGAGACGGAGGACACACACCTGTTACCGTGCGAGGACACCATGTACGCGCCCGCCGCATCCGCCCGCCTGCCCGCGCGCATTCTCCATCTGGCCCGCAGGGATCCCTCCGTGCGCACGGACACCGCGGTCCTGCGCGCTCTGGGCATCCGCATAACCTCTGTCGTAGACGGGAAAGACGCCCTTGCCCTGCTGGAACAGGACCGGCTTTCCGAAACCGGGGTCCTGGCCGGCGGGGAAGGGCCGGCGGATATGCCCCTCCTGTCCTTTCTCCAGGCCCTGGCCGCCCGCCCCTCTCTGCGCTGTACGCCAATCGTCGTTCTGGCCGCCTCGGAAAGCGCGGCGCGGGATCTGCGCAAGGCCGGGGTCCAAACCCTGACCCGGCCCTATGCCGCCGCCGATATGGCCAGGGTCTGGAGCATGGCCCTCTCGCCCTTGCGCCGGCCCCTGGACAAGACCGCTCTTGAGGCCACGGCCCGAACTTCCCCGAATGCCGGGGAATCCCGATCCCCTGCCAGAACGCCCGAATCCCGGCCACTCCTGGGGCCCGAGAACCGGCCTCTCCTCAGGCCCAAGGATCGGCCGCCCCCCGCGCCCGGAAACCGGTCTCCCCTCACCTCCGAGGGCCGGCCGCCTCTCGCGCTCCAGGATCCGCAGCCCCGCGCGGGGGAAGACGCGCGCCGGAAGGAGGATTATCCCGACATCCGCCCCGGTCTGGCCCGCCTGGAGGCAGACGACGCCAAGGCCGCCGCCCGTTTCTTTCTGGATCTCTGCCAGACCCTTCCCGGCGCCCGGTTGCACACCGTCCTGGCCCGCGCCTGCCAGCTTACCGAAAAGCCCGAGGACAACCTGCGCCGGCTGTGCGCCGCCTTTGAATCTCTGGGACGCGGGGAAACCGCCGGAAAACTGCGCCGCCGCCTCCTGCGCCAAGCCGATCCGCCCCGGGAGGAAGACGCCCCTTCCTGGCTGGACAGATTCCCCAGGATCAAAGAAGTCGCGGGCGTGGCTTCCTTCACGGTCCAGGCCTGGAGACTGGCCGGATAGGCGGAAAGAAGATGAACCGGGGCTCAGCCCCGGACCTGGGCGGGGGGATTTCAGGCCAGGGTCTGGTAGGCGGCCACGGCGACGCCGTAAGCCAGGACAAGGTTAAAGACGAGGCTGAAGAAAAGCCACCTCCAGGCGCCTGATTCCTGTCTGATCACCACCAGGGTGACGAAGCAGGGTGAATACAGCAGGGTGAACAGGAGCAGGGCGACGGCGTTGGCTCTGCTCCAGTGGCTGTCCGCCCGGATGCGGTCGGCCAGGGAATGATCGTCTTCGCCGATTTCGCCGAGGGCATAGGCCGTGCCCAGGGTGGAGAGGACCACTTCCTTGGCGGCTATGCCGCCCACCAGGGCGATGTTGGTCCGCCAGTCAAAACCGGCCGGCGCGGTGATCCCTTCCAGGGAGATGCCCGCCCTGCCGGCAAGGGAGTGGCGCAGGGCTTCGGCGGCCTCTTCATTGTCGATTGCCGCGATCTCCGCCTCAAGCCGGATCTCCGGCAAGGCGTCCCGTTCTTTCCGTTTCCGGGCGATGGCGGCCTCAATGGCGCCGGAAGGCGTCTTTTCCAGGGCTTCGCTCACCTCATCCAACTGCCGCCGCATGGCCCTGGCCCCGACGTCTTCAGGCTTCAGCCCCTCAAGGGCCGCGGAAAGCCTTGCCGCCTGTTCGCGCAGCCTGTCCGCCGCCGGATCCTCCGGCAGAGCGTCCTTCTGCCCGGCAAGCCGCTCCATTTCCGCCTGGAGCCTGCCGGCGGGGAGGGCGTCGCGCTGTAAGCAAAGCTCCTCGATCCCGGCCCGCAGTTCCGCCGCCTTGGGATCGCGCGCGCCAAGCCCGTCCAGTTCCTCTTCCAGCCCGGCGATTTCAGCCGAGAGCTTCTTGTACGGGAAGGCGGCAAGCTCTTCCTCAAGGGGGGCCTTTCTTGCGGCAAAGCCCGCGGACTCCCCCTCGGGCAGCGCGGGGAAGGACATGGCCGCCCAGAGCAGGATGGAGATGGCCAGGATAATGGTGCCCGCCTTTTTGATATACTGCCAGGCGCGTTCCCAGGTATGAATGAGCAGGCCGGAGAGGGTCGGCAGGCGATAGGGCGGCAGTTCCATGACAAAGGGCGTGGACTCCCCCCGGATCAGCGTGGAACGAAGCAGGCGCGCCACCAGCAGGGCGGCGGCCCAACCTGTCAGGGACAGCAGGAGCAGGGTCAGGGCCTTGTTGTCCTGAAAAAATATGCTCACGAAAAGCAGGAATACGGGCATTTTCGCCCCGCAGGCCATAAAAGGAGCCGTCAGGATGGTCGCCAGACGCTCCCGCGGGCTGCGCAGGGTGCGCGTGGCCATAACGCCGGGCACGGCGCAGCCGCCGGCAATGCCGCCGGAAATGATAAAGGGCATGATGGACGCGCCGTGCAGGCCGAAAAAGCGGAAGACTCTGTCCCACATATAGGCGACCCTGGCCATGTATCCCGAGTCCTCCAGAAAGGCGATGAGCATGAACATGATCACGATCAGGGGGACAAAGCCGAGCACGCCGCCGACGCCGCCGATGACGCCCGAGGTGATCATGGATTTGAGCAGTCCGTCCGACATGACGTCTCCCACAGCCCCGTCCAGCCATTCGAAAAAGTTTTCCACCCAGCCGAGGGGGTAATCGCCTATTTCGATGGTCAGATAATACATGGCGTACAGGACGCCGATCATGATCACGGGCCCCAGGATACGGTGGGTGAGCACCTTGTCCATTTTGTCGGAATAGGCGATGCGGTTTTCCCTTTCGTCAACGCCCCTGAGCACTCCCTGACGAAGAAGGGAGGCGATGTAGCCATAGCGGTAATCGGCGATCAAGGCTTCCGGATAGGAATGCAGGGTGATTTTGATGTGCTCGGACAGCCGGGCGGCAATTTTTTCCAGGGCGGCGCTGGTCTTTGCCGAAGCGGCGCGGCCCTGGCTGATGATGTCCTCGTCGCGTTCAAGGTATTTCAAGGCCACCCAGCGGGCGGGATATTTGGGGATCAGAAGTTCCGCCTCCTCGACAAGGCGCGTCATTTCCTTCAGGGCCGCGTCAATTTCCGGCCCGTAGGAAATTTCCAGGGGAACGGCGCGGCCTTTTTTTTCCTCCGCCAGCTTGAGCGTTTCGGCAAGCGCCTCGGGCAGTCCTTCGCCGCTGCGGGCGACCGTGGGAACCGCCCTGATCCCGGTAAGCTCTTCCAGCCTCTTTTCATCAATGATAATGCCCTGATCCCGGGCTTCATCCATCATGTTCAGGGCCAGAACCACCGGGATTCCCATTTCCAGCATCTGCAGGGTCAGATACAGGTTGCGTTCGAGCACGGCGGCATTGACAACATCAAGAACGGCGCCGGGCCTTTCCTCGGCCAGCACTTTGCGGGCCACCACCTCTTCCAGGGAATAGGCGGTGAGAGAGTAAGTTCCCGGCAAATCAACCAGAGTCACGGCCTTGCCGCCCACATGGGCGGTGCCCGCCTTTTTCTCCACCGTAATGCCGGGATAGTTGCCCACATGCTGGCGCGAACCCGTATAGCGGTTGAAGGCCGTGGTTTTGCCCGAATTGGGATTTCCGGCGATGGCAATGATCTGTTGTGCGGCTGACATAAACTCCCTCCGTCTGTGGCTCTTTCCGCCAGATTCCCCGCCTCAGCGTTTCCCAAAGGAATTACCGGGTCACCCTGATGAAATCCGCCTCGCTGTTGCGCAGGGTGAGGGTAAAGCCCAAAAGGCGCAGGGCAACGGGGTCGCGCAGCGGGGCGCGGCCCATAACCTGCACCGAAACCCCCGGCACCAGACCCATGTCGCGGATTCGCCGGCCCATTTCGCCTTCGGCGGTAATCCCCGCTATGACGGCCGTCTGCCCGTCATCCAGGGTACGCAACGATACTTGCTGTGCCATGTCCAGCTCCCTGAAAGATTACTTTTTGCGGCCGCATGCGGAACCGTCTTCGGAATCGCCGTTCCCGGAGGAAAGAGAGCGGCAGGCTCCGGATTGTCCGTTCCGTTTCCCGGAGTTTTCGCAGGCCCTCCCCCTGCCGCAGCCGCAGTCGCGGCGGACAAAAAGACGGTAGACCGTGTAGGCGGCCGCGGCGAGGACGATTGCGCCGACAAGGATGGTTTCCATCTCTCTCCCCCTTTTCCCTGCCTGTTGCCGGCGAACGCCGCGCGGCGGCGGCAGGGAGGATTGCGCGGCGGCCGGTCAGCCGGCGCGGCGGTAAAAAACCTCAGACTCCCTTGCGCCGGCGCGCGCAGACATGGAGGCCCGTCAGCAGGGAAAAGGCCAGGCCGGAGAGGACATGTAGCCGCCTGTCAAGCAGGAGTCCGGCAAGCGTGCCTCCATAGCTCAGGAAAAGAAGGAAGATCTCCGTTTCCCGGCTGAACGGGCGCGGCGCGATCTTCGCCCCCCCGCCGCGCCGCGCGTCCCCGAAGCGCTCTTCCAGGAGCGATGCCGCCCCCAGCAGCGTTTCCCGCGGAAGGATCGCGGGATCATAATACACAAGGAGACTTCCGGTTCTGAGATTGCCCTCGACCTTCAAAACGCCCGGCCCGGCTTCCACCAGGCTTTTCGCCGCGGCCATGTTTCCGGCCTGCTTCAGCGCCCCGGCGCGGATGCGCACCCGTCCGTCAATGAAACTCGCGATCACCGCTCCCCTCCTTTGATTCCCCTTCCCGAAACGGCGCGACAGCCGCAAAAGGACGGATGCCGGACACGGCGATGCCAGAGGTCAGGGCGTTGTGCAGAAAGGCCGAAATCCCCGGACTCAGGAGTCCCGACAGCCCCCCGGCCAGAAACAGGCTGTTGCAGAGCAGGGAGAGGCGAAAGCCGCTGTGGATTCTGACCAGAGCCTCGCGCGAAATCCTCCGCGCCAGCAAAAGATCGCGCAAATCGCCGCCGGTCAGCACAATATCAGCCACTTCCCGGGCAACGTCCGTGCCTTCCGCCATAGCGACGCCCACATGGGCCGCGGAAAGCGCCAGAGAATCATTGACGCCGTCCCCCACCATGGCCACGACACAGCCCTGGCTCTTCAGGCGGCGGATATAGGCGGCCTTGTCCTCGGGGAGCATCCGGGCCTCGTATTCCCGGATGCCCGCCTGGGCCGCGATGCCCGCGGCCGTCTTTTCCTCATCCCCCGTGAGCATGACGACACGGGCGATGCCGTCGTCGCGCAGGGCCTGCACGGCCCCCGCCGCGTCCCTGCGCAGTTCGTCCTCAATGAGGATGATGCCGGCCAGTTCGTCATCCATGCTCAGATACAACAGACTCCTGCCCTTCGCGGTTTCCCGCCGGACAAGGGCCTGCTGCTCCTCGTCCAGCGGCTGGCCCCGCCCGGCCCCGCGCTCCAGATGCTCCAGCACGAAATGGGCGCTGCCGATGCGGATCTTCTTCCCCTGCCAGGAGGAGAGGATGCCGTGGGCAACGATCAATTCCACCTTGGCGTGTTCTTCCCGGTGCTGTAAATTTTCTTCCTCCGCCGCCCGGACGACCGCCTGTCCGACGGGATGGGCGAAGTGTTCCTCAAGGCAGGCCCCAAGGCGCAGAATGAGCGCGCGCTCCCTTCCGCCGAAGGGGATGACGTCCACCACCGCCGGGCGGGCCATGGTCAGCGTGCCTGTCTTGTCAAAGACCACCGCGTTGGCAAGGGCGATTTCCTCGACAAACTTGCCGCCCTTGATCAGCAGGCCGTTGTTGGCGGCTTCCCGCATGGCGGTGGACATGACCAGGGGCGCGGCAAGGCGGATGGCGCAGGAGTAATCCACCAGCAGCACCGACCCCGCGCGCCGGAAATTGCGCGTGAAGGCATAGGTCAGGGCGCTCAGGAGGAAGTTGAAGGGCACGATGGCATCCGCCATGACCTCATAGCGGTGCTGCAGGGCCGACTTGAGATTTTCCGATCCTTCAATGGCCCGCAGGATGGAATGCAGGCGCGTGCCGCCCCCTGTCCTGACCGCCTTGACCACAAGTTCGCCCATTTCCAGCACCGTGCCGGCGTAAACGCTCGCTCCGGGACCACGGGGAACGGGCAGGCTTTCCCCTGTCAGGGAAGCCTGATTGACCATCCCCCTGCCCTCAAGAATCGTTCCGTCCACCGGCAGGGCGGACCCCGCACGGACGACAAGCTCGTCGCCCGCGCATACCCGGGAGAAGGGGATCATCTCTTCGCCCCCTTCCCGGCGCACCCAGACATGGTCAATGTGCAGGGCCAGGCTTTCCTCAAGGCTCAGCCGCGATTTTTTGCGCGTCCACTCCGTCAGGTATTCTCCCAGGTCAAAGAAAAAGACCATGGCCGAGAGCATCCGGAAATCCCTCTGCAAAAAACAGACGGCCAGGGCCGAGCCGTCCAGCACGTCCAGATTCAGCCTGCCCCGGGCAAGGGATTTGAGCGCCCGGAGGAGATAGCGGAGGGAGCGCAGGGCCGCGATGAGGAAGACAAGGGAACGGGGATAGAACAGGCTGCGCACTTTGCCCGCTATAGGGTTGCGCGGCGCCCGCCGGGGGACGTCAGGCGTCCCGGACTTCACGGCCGCGGGAAGATCCCGCCCCGGCTCTCCCCTTTCCCCCGCCTGTTCCCGGCATTCTTCCGGGCGGCGGCTTTTCCGGCTGATCAGCACGCTTCCAGTGCGGGGGGAGAAGACAATCCCCGCGCCGGGGAAGGCGCGGGAAAGCTCCAGGGCCAGGGCCGCCTCTTCGGCGGCTTGGGGACGGCGGACTCCGGGGAGCAGGCGCAGGCGCAAACGACCGGGAATGTCCTGGGCGATGAAATAGCGCGCCGCCGGACCGGCGGCGCCTAAAGCAACAGCCCCGGTTCGCTCCCGGCGGCCTTTCATGACTCCTGAGCCTTGCGCCGCGCCTGTTCGCGCCTGGCCTCCGCCGCGAGGCCGTCAATATTTTCCCTGGCGGTCTCCACCGCGGCGGCTGCCCGATCCTTGAGATCCATGCCCCGGCTCAGGAGCGCGACGCAGGGTTTTTTCAGATTCCCGGGACTCCGGGAAAAGAGCGCCGCGACGAAAAAACCGGCGACAACGCCGGCCCCGGCGGCAAGCCCGTACTTCCAGACGTTTCCTGTCAACATACCTGTCCTCCATGGTTGCGGACGCCCTCCCCCGTAGCGGGAAAAATAGCAAAAAGTGAAAATGAATGTCAATATCGTTTTTTTTGGAGCATTTTTTTCGCGGATCCCCTGTGCTGGGGAAAAGGCCCTAGGCCTGAGCGGGAGGCGGGGTCTCGCTCCGGCCGGAGCGCCGGGCGACGACGCAGGCCAGGACCCGCGCGAGTTCCGTTGCGTTCAGGGGTTTGGACAGATAGAAATCCATGCCCGCGCGCAGGAAATGTTCCCGGTCGCCGTGCATGGCGTGGGCCGAGGCGCTGACGATGGGCAGGTCGGCGGGGATGGACCAGGGGGGGGCGCCCCGATCCGGCAGGCCGCCGGGGAGGGCCTTGCGCAGGGCCGGACCGGGGATGACCCCGTTCCAGAGGCCCTGCCGGATGCGCCGGGTGAGTTCAAGTCCGTCCATCTCCGGCATCAGCACGTCGGAGATCAGGCAGTCGAAGGGATAGAGCAGCAGGGCCTCCAGAGCCTGGCGGCCGTTTTCCACGCAAAAGACCGAGTGCCCCTGGCGCTGGAGAAAAAGACGCATGGCCACCTGGCTGACGCGATCGTCCTCCGCCACGAGGATGACCAGGGGGGGCTGGTTTTCCTCCTTTTCCTTCGTCCGGGAGGTCTTCCGGGCGGAGGAAAGGGGCCTTTTTTCGGGCACGGCCTCCAGGCAGATGGTGCAGTACACCGTGGTGCCTTTTCCCGGAAGGCTTTCCAGGGAAACGGACCCGCCCATCTGCTCCGCCAGTTGGCGGACAATGCCCAGGCCCAGGCCGGTGCCCTGGTGCCTGCGGACGCCCGCGGTCTGAATCTGGGTAAAGGCGTCGAAGACAGCGGCTTGCATTTTCCTGGGAATGCCGATGCCGGTGTCGCTGACCGAGAGGTGCAGGCGGCGCTTTTCCCCCCGCGCGGGGGGCTGCATGGCGCAGCGCAGGCAGATGCCCCCCTGGTGGGTGAACTTCAGGGCATTGCCCAGGAGATTGAAAAGGATCTGGCGGACGCGCGCCTCGTCCCCCCGCAGGCGAGAGGGGAACTCCCCTTCCAGAACGCAGTCCAGGGCCAGCCTCTTTTTCTCGGCCTCATTGCGGAAGATCTCCATGGTGGAGGTAAGGGTCTGGCGCAGGTCGAAGGGGGCGATGTCCAGGACCAGCGCCCCCGCCTGCATCCGGGAAAAATCCAGGATGTCCGAGATAATCCGGAGCAGGGTTCTGCCGGTGAGATTGGCGTTGTGGACGTATTCGCGCAGTTCGGGCGCGAGATTTTCCGAGGAGGCGATGATCTGGAGCATGCCCAGAAGGCCGTTCAGGGGGGTGCGCAGTTCGTGGCTGACGTTGGCCAGAAAGCGATCCTTGACCGCGTTGGCCCGCACCGCGCTCTCCTTGGCCTTTTCCAGGGCGTCCACATAGCCCTGGCGGCGCAGGACGGGCCAGGCGCCGTTTATGAAGCGCTCAAGCTGGCGCAGGTCTTCTTCCTCGTAGTCCGCCGCCTTGTTGTAGACGGCGGCTACGCAGGCCACGGCCCCTTTTTCCAGGGCCGGCGCGAACATGTACCTGCTGACGGTACTTTTGTCCCCGAAAAAATAGCGGGACGGAACGGCCTCGGGGTCATTGCACACGGTCGCCTTGCGGCCGTAGTTTTTTTCCAGGCCGCCGGGGTGGGATTCCTTCCAGATGAAGGGATCACCCGGTTCCCGTGAAGATCGGTTGTCCACCGCCCACAGGGTATAGCCCTGGTCGTGGAGCCTGGACTGGGGAATATAGATGTGGCCGTATTCGCTGCCCGTGAGCAGGGCGATCTGCCGGGCCACAAAGCCCATGAGTTCCTCCTCCGAGGCGTCGTGCATCTGGCTCAGGTCGTACAGGGCGGAGGCGCGCATCTCGTTCAGGCGCAGCAGATGCCCCTGGCGGACCTGACTGGTCAGATCCTGGATCTGCACCATGACTGTCCTGACCGTCGCGCCGTCCTCGCTGAATTCCGGCCAGAGGCAGAATTCGCCCACCAGGGGACCGGACCGGGTGAGGATGGTCCGGCGCGTCCGGTGTGTTTCCCCTGTGGCGAAGACGTTGTTGACGTGCTCATGGAGAAAGGCCAGGTAGGCGGGGTCCAGGCCCACTTCCAGGGACCGCTTGGAGCCGAGATCCCCCAGTTTGCAGCCCACCAGGCGCTCCAGGGCCGGATTGATATAGAAGGGGAAGAGTTCCCTGTCGCAACGCATGATGAAGTTGGGCGAATTGTCCAGAAGGCTCTGGAAGGAGGAAAGGCTGTCCCCGAAGGTGGGGGGAAAGAAACGCTTGTCCAGGCGCAGGCGGGAAATTTCCAGGGCGATGCCCGCCACTCTGCCCGGCCCTTCTTCCGGGGGCAGGGCCTTCCCCTGGAGGAGGATCCAGGCCCAGGTGTTGTCCCGCCGCCTCATGCGCACGGGAATGTCCAGGCCGGGCCTGCTGCCGGAAGTGACGGCGGCGAGATCCTCCCGGAAGAGGACAAGGTCGTCCTCGTGCATCTGGTCGTAGAGGGGCTGCAGGCTCACGGCCGCGGCCGCGCTGCCCGCGGGCAGATCCAGCAGGGTTTCCCAGTGCGGGGAAAAAAGGCCCCGGCCGGCTGCCTGATCCCATTCCCAGCGGGCCGGCGCGGCGTATCCGCCGGCGCTTCCCGCCGTCTCGCGATCTTCCGTGTCCTGCCCGCTCATCGTCCCTGTCCTTATGGCCTGTTGGGCGTGAGATTGCCGCGCAAAGTAGGATCAGGCCCCGCCCAGAGATGGGCGCGGGGATTCCGGCCGTTTTTTGCGGGCGGGCGGAGTCTTGTTCACAAGAGCGGCTTCGGCTGGGACCGCCTTTCGTCCGCCGCCGGGAGCGCCCTTTGCCCTCCTTGCCGGGGAGGGCGCGGAGAAGGCCAGAGTGAAAACATCCCCCAGGGTATCCACCGGATGGACATTGATCCGGGCCAGGAGATCCCGGGGGATGTCCTCCAGGTCCTTCACATTGCGGCGGGGGATGATGACATCGGTCAGGCCCTTGGCCACAGCGGCCAGAATCTTTTCCTTGATGCCGCCCACGGGCAGGACCCGGCCGCGCAGGGTGCTTTCCCCGGTCATGCACAGCCGTCCGCGCACGGCTTTGCGCGTCAGGGCGGAGATGAGGGCCGTGGCGATGGTCACTCCGGCGGAGGGGCCGTCCTTGGGGGTGGCCCCGGCCGGCACATGGACATGAATGTCCAGGTCGGCGTGGAAGCCGGGGTCAATGCCGAGTTCTCCGGCATGGCTTCTGGCATAGCTGAGGGCGGCCTGGGCGCTTTCCTTCATCACCTCGCCCAGGTGGCCGGTAAGGGAGATCTTTCCTTTGCCCGGCATGGATGAGACTTCCACATTGAGCACCTCGCCGCCGTGGGGGGTCCAGGCAAGGCCCACGGCCATGCCCGGCAGGGGCAGGGCGTCCAGGTCCTCTTCCTGAAAACGGGGGGCGCCCAGGAGGAGGTGCAGGTTGTGCGCCTGGACGGCAAAGGGGGGCGTTTCGCCCTCCGCCTTGCGGCGGGCCAGCTTGCGGCAGATGGCGCCGATCTCCCGCTCCAGGCTCCGGACCCCGGCCTCGCGGGTGTAGTTCTCGATCAGCATCGTCAGCACGTCGTCCGAAAAGGCGACATCCCGCTGTTTCAGGCCGTTTTCCCTGGTTTGGCGGGCAACCAGATAGCGCCTGGCGATGCCGAGCTTCTCCTGCATGGTGTACCCCGGCAGGCGCAGGACCTCCATGCGATCCAGGAGGGGTTCGGGAATGGTGTCCAGATGGTTGGCCGTGCAAATAAACATGATCCTGGAAAGATCAAAGGGCACGCCCAGGTAGTGGTCGCTGAAGGAGAAGTTCTGTTCCGGGTCCAGGACTTCCAGAAGGGCGGAGGACGGGTCGCCCCGGAAATCCGATCCGATCTTGTCGATTTCATCCAGCATCACCACTGGGTTGCGCGTTCCGGCCTGTTTAAGGGCCTGGATGATGCGGCCGGGCAGGGCGCCGACATAGGTGCGCCGGTGGCCGCGGATTTCCGCCTCATCGCGCATTCCGCCCAGGGACATGCGCTGGAATCTGCGCCCCAGGGAGCGGGCGATGGAGCGGCCGAGGGAGGTCTTGCCCACGCCCGGAGGGCCCACCAGGCAGAGGATGGGGCTTTTGGAGCGGGGATTGAGCTTGCGGGCGGACAGAAACTCCAGGATGCGATCCTTGATCTTGTCCAGGCCGTAGTGATCCTCATCCAGGATCGTCTTGGCCTTTCTGATGTCCAGCCGGTCGCGGGAGAGCTTGCTCCAGGGCAGTTCCGCCAGCCACTCCAGATAATTGCGCAGAACGCCGGCCTCGGAGGCCTCGGCGTGCATGGAGGCCAGGCGGCGAAGCTGCTTGTCCGCCTCCCTGCGCACCTCCGGCGGGAGTTTGGCCGCGTTCTGGGCCTTAGTCAGCTCGTCGTCCTCGTCCTCGTCCTCGCCGGGGGTCTCCCCCAGTTCCTTGCGGATGGCCTTGAGCTGCTCGCGCAGGTAATAGTCCCGCTGGGCCTTGTCCATCCCCTCGCGGGCGGTTTCCTGGATCTGGGCCTGCATGGAGGCCACCTCCGCCTCCTTGGCCAGATGGTCGTTGACCAGCTTCAGCCGCTCCACAGGGTCGAGGCATTCCAGGATTTCCTGGGCCTCGGAGAGTTTCAGGCGCAGGTTGGAGGCGATGAGATCGGCCAGACGCCCGGGGTGATCGATGCTGGCCAGGACGTTGGAGATATCGGGCGAGGCCATGCCGCGCAGGTTCAGGATGCGTTCGGACTGTTCGCGGGCGGCGCGCATCATGGCTTCCAGCTCCACGTCCTGGGGGATCTCCTCCTGTTCCCGCGGAGTCAGGATCTCGGCCTCCAGATAGGGTTGTTCGTCAAGGATGGCCAGTGCCCTGGCCCGGCTGACGCCCTGCACCAGGAGTTTCAGACGGCCGTCCGGCAGGCGGAGCATGCGCAGAATCATGACCACGGTGCCCATCTTGTGCAGATCCTCGGGACCGGGCCTGTCCACCTGTTCGTCCTTCTGGGTGAGGATGAGCAGGTAGCGGCTGCTGTTCAGGGCCGCCTCCACCGCCTGGATGGAGGCTTCCCTGCCCACGAAGAGGGGCAGAATGGTATAGTTGAAGATGACCACGTCGCGCACGGGCAGGACGGGAAGCCGGTGGGGCAGGTCCGGCCGGTTTGCGGCCGGCGAGCCCTCCTCCCGCGCGGAGGATTGCCGCAGGCCGCTTTCAGGGGCGGGCGCCGCGGGAAGGATGTCGGTATCGGGTGGGGATGTCATGGGTTGTCCTTCTGGCTGCGGGGACTTTCCCGGGAAAAAAACGGCCGCGGGCGGCCGGGAATGACCGGGTTCTCTCTCTTATCATAAGTCCCTTTGGAAAATTGTCAAAAGGACGGCGGAGAGGATAATTTTTCCGTACCCCGCCCAAGGGCAGGACGCCTGGGCCTGAAGGCTAGGCTACCTTCTTGGTTGTCCGTCCAGCAGGGCGCCCACAAAGGCCCGGCTGTCAAAGGGGCGGAGATCCTCAAGCTTTTCGCCGAGACCGACAAAGGAGATGGGCAGGTTGAAGCGGGAGGCGACGGCGACGGCGATGCCGCCCTTGGCGGTGCCATCCAGTTTGGTGAGGATGATCTCGTCCGCCTTTGCGGTTTCGCGGAAAAGTTTGACCTGGGCAAGGGCGTTTTGTCCGGAGGTGGCGTCCAGGACAAGGATGACCCGGTGGGGAGCGCCGGGGTGGCGCCTGCCGAGGACGCGGCGGATCTTGACCAGCTCTTCCATGAGATTGGTTTTGGTGTGCAGGCGGCCGGCGGTATCCACAAACAGGGTATCATAGCCTTCGGCCAGGGCCTTGTCCACGGCTTCAAAGGCGACGGCGGCGGGGTCGGCGCCCTCGCCCTTGGCGTAGAAGCCGGCTCCGGCCCGGCCGGCCCAGATCTCCAGCTGTTCCACGGCCGCGGCCCGAAAGGTGTCCCCGGCGGCCAGCAGAACCTTTTTGCCCTGCAGGACGGCCCGGTGGCAGAGTTTGGCGATGGTGGTGGTCTTGCCAACGCCGTTGACCCCCACCATGAGGATGACCTCGGGCGGATTGAGGGCGGTGATGCGCCGCGCGGGCTTGAAGACGGCGCAGAGTTCCTCGCGCAGGGCCTCGCGCAGGGCGCCGGAATCCCGGATGCCTTCCCGCAGGGCCCGGGAGCGCAGGCGTCCGCTCAGGGTCCGGGCGGCTTCAACCCCTACGTCGGCGAAAATCAGCACCTCTTCCAGTTCTTCCCAGAAGGCGGCATCCAGGATGCGGCCGCCGGCAAAGAGGGCGTCCAGGCCGAGGGCGATGCGCTCGCGGGTCTTGGCCAGTCCCCGGGAAATCCTGAGCAGGAGACGGCTGCGCTCATCCTCCTCATCCTCCAGATCCAGGGCCAGGGCCAGACGGTACTGGAGTTCGGATCGAAAATCCTCCAGCCGGGTATATTCCATGCCCTGGAGCCAGGATTGAAAGGCGGAGACAAAGGCCTCGCGCTCTTCGCCGGGGGTTTCCAGAGCGGCCAGGAGAAGGGAAAGGCGGCTCCAGAGCAAGGGACCGGGGGTCTCCACCCCGGCCAGGACCACATCCAGCCAGACGGAAAGGCGGGGTTCGGCGGCGCGCAGGGCCAGGGTCAGATCTTCCTCCTCCACGCTTCCGGAGAGAAGGGGCGGCGCGGACGATGTCCGCGCCGCGCCGCCGGAAAAAATTTTGCCCAGAGAGGAAAAAAAACCCATGCTGCCCTCGTAAGGCGAAGTGGCGATCAAAACCGCGGCCGTAAGGCCGCTGCGCCGCGAAGCGACGTGAGTCGGCCGAAAACCACGTTTTCCGGCCGACGATCCTGCGGTAAAAAGTTTACTTTTTCCCGCATATATCAGCAGATCCCCCGCACTCACCGCAGACGCCGACGAAGATCAAATCCGCCTCCTGCAGGGAAAACCCCGGCACAGGGCCTTCCGGCAGGGGAATGTCCGCCACGGGGGAGAAGACGTCGCCGATTTTGCCGCAGACGCGGCAGCGCACATGGTGGTGCCGGCGGGTATCGCCGTCAAAGTGTTTCTGCGCGCCAACCCGGTCCAGGCAGAGGATCTGGCCGGAGCCGGTCAGGAGATCCAGGTTTCTGTAAACCGTTCCCAGGCTGATGCGGGGCAGTTTTTCGCGCACCAGACCATAAATCTCATCCGCCGTGGGATGCGAGGTGAGGCCTTGCAGGGTTTGCAGGATCACCTTCCGCTGCCGGGTCATTCGCGTCTTGGCCATGGACGCTCCTTTCGCGCGCCCCTCCATCTCCCTTTTCAGGCGCCGGGAGGGCGCAATGCGTTTCCCGTCAAAAGACAATACAGGGGCCTGCCGCGCGCCCGCCCCGGGACCGCCGGTCAGCGCGCGCGCCAGGATCAGGAAAAAATGCCGCGCAAGGAAAGGCCCCGCCAGGCGAAGCCTCTTCCTGTTATCAGGAAAGCCTATTGTCAGAGTGGGTAGATTGTCAAGCCCGCGGTCGGCAGGAGAAAGAAAAGGCTGAAATCTCTTCCTGAGGTTTGCCCCCTAAAACTCCCCCGGCAGGTCAAGCCCCGAACCGGCGGAGTTTCCCTACGGCTTGTATTCCACGCCCAGAGTAACGCCCTTTTTCTGCATCTCCCCAAGATCAAGAAATTGCAAATCTTCCACGGACAAGGGCGGTTCCGCGCGCAGGGTCACGGACAGCGTGCCGGAACCCTGCAGAAAGGCTTTCAGGGCAGGGGCCAGACCGGGGACGGCCCGGGCGTCATCCTCGTCGACATCCGCCGCCGCCTCCTCGGCCAGTTGCCGGAGGATGTCCTCCGGGCCTTTGACGGACTCATCCAGATAGCCCGCCTCCTTCCCCGTCCGGTACTGAAATTCGGCGAACCTTTGCAGGGAACCGGTATCCGTGAGGGAAAAGGCCAGGGAACGCACCCGGTAGTCCTCCGCCAGCAGGGCCTCCAGAATATTCCCGGCCTCGCCCAGGAAGAACTCCCCGCCAAGGGAGACCTTGCCCAGGGATTTTTCCCCCGCGCCGGCGGAAAAGGTCAAATCCGTCCGCCCGCCGTCGCGCTTCAGGGCGCTGCTCAGGTTGCCGGAAAAGAGAAAGGATTCTCCCGGCTCCACTCCCGCCTCCTCCAGAATGTCCACCAGATCCTCCAGCAGGGGGCCGGGGAGGGAAAGATCGTTCAGGGCGAAGTCCAGGCCGGCGGCCTGGGTGCCGAAGGAGAGGCTCAGGTTCAGATCTCCCAGGGAGATCTTCTCTCCCCCGACGGGGCTTTGCACTTTCATATCCTGGAAGGTGAGGCCCTCCAGAACAAAGGGAGTTTTCTCCAGAAGCTTCAGGAAGTTCTCCGGGGTGAAGTCGCCCAGATCGTCCTTTTCGGCGAGGAGGGACAGAACATTGGGGACGCGCATTTCGCTCAGGCCAAGATGGCGCAAGGAGTATACCTCGCTGCCGAGAGCCCGGATCGTCATGTTCTCCATGTCCATGGGGCCGCAGTTCAGGACGCCCACGTCCCTGCCCTCCATCTTGTCGATGTGGATGGAGACGGGGCCGAAAGGCGCGTCCATGGTGACTGTATAGTCCGTATAGACCATGTGGTCCAGGCGGAAGATATCCTCCAGCCGGGAAAGGATCTCCCGAGGAGGAGAGGGGGATTTCAAAGCCTCCAGAATGGAGCCGAGATCCAGGCGGATGCCTTTCGCGGCCATCTCCTTGATGGTGGCGGTGGATTCCTCCCCAAGGAAGGTGACGGTTAACAGGGCATTGCTGCAAACCAGGGAGTCGGCCAGGGTGGTGAGCCCTTTGCGCTGTCCGGCCAGAAGATCGAGGCCGGAGGCGGTGACGGTTTCCAGATTCAGGGCATAGTTGAGGCCGATTTTATCCAGGGGGATGTCCCCGCTGACCTTGGTGAAGACGAGGGAATTGCCGAAAAAGCTGGCCTTCACGCCCTCCGCCCGCAGGCCGATGCCCTCCAGAAAGGCGCGGGCCCGTTCTTCCTGGCGCTTTTCCCACCAGGGCACGCCGATGAAGGCCGCGGCGGCGGCAACGACCAGCAACGCAACAAGAACAATGCCCAGAGTTTTTTTTGTTGACCCCTTCATGTCCGCTCCTTTCTGAATCTGACTTTCCGCAACCGGGTGGATGCGCGCAAGATAAAACTTTCCGCAAGGGGTATCCTCTTTCCCCTGTCAGGGGAAGCCTTTTTTTGCCCATCCCCGGCAAGGAGCCGGCGGCCCGGCCAAAGCGGCTTCAAGGGGAACCGGATCTATTCGGCGTTGAGAATTACGGAAAAGGCCTTGAACATGACCAGGATTTCCCCGCCGGGTTTCAATTCCAGGTTGTCCGCGCTCTCTCTGGTGACCAGGGCGACGACCTTCGTTCCGTCGGCCAGGTCCGTCACCACCTCGGCCGCGAGGTCCGATAGGGCGACAGAGGAGATCACCCCCTCGTACTTGTTGCGGGCGCTGGTCTTCAGGCCGTCCTCCTTCCGGGTGAGGATGACCCAGGGGGCCTTGACCGTGGCCGTCAGGATCCTGCCTTCGGCCAGGGCGAGGGTGGAGGCGCTCTCCGCCGTAATCACGCTGACCACCCGCAGGCCGGAGAGGGTGGTCAGCTCCACTTCCACCAGGAGCTTCTCCCGGATCAGGCGGGTGACTTTGCCGCTAAAGGCGTTGCGGGCGCTGGTCTTCATTTTCGTCTCCTTGTTCAGATACATGTGGACGATACGGCTCGCCGTCTCGTTGGAAACAGGGATATACCCGGCATGTCTGTCCGCGGAGGCCTGCCCCATGAAGGACTGGACAGCCCGCAGGGGAACGCCGCCCCGCAGCAGTTCCACAGCCCTGGCGGAGCGCAGGGCGCTGGGGTTGAGCAGGGAGCGGGACAGACCGCATTCCCCGGCCCGCTCGTAAAACTTGCGGCGCAAATAGCCGGGGTCCAGGCGGAAGACTTTGCCCCGGATGCCAGCGCAGGAAGGCTCTTCCAGAAAGGCCGCCACCTCGCGCATGACCTCCGCGGGAAACTGCGCCTCCCGGGCATGCGGCCCCCGGACGAAAATAAGGGCGCCGGGGATGTCCAGATCCTTCCGGTCATCCAGGGACAGGACTTCGCCCAGGCGCAGGCCGCCGAAACGGATCAGGAGAAAACTCAGCCAGATGCGCCCGCGCGAACGCCTCTGCATGGGGGTGGAAGCCTGCCGGAACCAGCGGGAAAAGGCCTCAGTGGCGGCAGCCAACTGCTCCGCGCCCGGACATTTTCCCCCCCCCGCGGCGGCGTACATCTCCAGGGTGGCGACATGCAAGGACTCCCCCCGCGTCCCGCGGCGCAGCCTTTTCTCCGCGGCGTCGAGCAGAAGACGCAACTCGTCCTCGTCAAGTCCTTCCAGAAAATCGGCGATATCCTGCATGCGCTTTCCCGGGTGAAATGATCATTTGCTCTAGCATCAACCCGGAAGGAGGGCAAGGAGGCACGACTATGAAGAAAAACGTGACTTCCTTGCCCAAACCCCCTCCCGGCCCTATGAGAGAATTTCATCGTTCCGCCCGGCTTTTTGCCGGGCCTTTCCTCCAGAACACCCAAGCCCAAGGAGTCTCCCCATGTCCAGAACGCGTCTTTGCGGCCTCACCCTGCTGGCTTTCCTCTGTCTGGCCCCGGCGGCCTTCGCGGGGGAACTCATCGTTTCCGGAGCGGCGAGCCTGACCAATGCCTTCACCGAGGTCAGGACCGCCTTTGAAAAAAAGAATCCGGGCATTGCCGTCAGCACCAATTTCGCCGCCTCCGGCCCCCTGCTCAAGCAGATCGAGGAAGGCGCGCCCGTTGACGTCTTTGCCTCCGCCGACCAGAAGACCATGGATCAGGCCCAGGAGAAAAAGCTGATCCGCGTGGAGTCCCGCGTCAACTTCGCCGCCAATAGCCTGGTGCTCGTTGCCCCGGCCGCCGACGCCCCCTCCTTCGCCAAGGTGGAGGATCTGACGGCCAAGGGCGTGGAGCGCATCGCCATCGGCAACCCGGAAGCCGTGCCCGCCGGCCGCTACGCCAAGGAGGCCCTGACCCTGAAAAACCTCTGGGAACCCCTCCAGCCCAAGTTCATCCTGGCCGAAAGCGTGCGCCAGGTTCTGGACTATGTGGTCCGGGGCGAGGTCCAGGCCGGTTTCGTCTACAGGACCGACGCCCTGCAGGCCGGCGACAAGGTGCGCGTCATTGAGACCGTGCCCGGAAAGACGCCCGTCACCTATCCCATCAGCATCATCGCCGCCAGCAAGAACCCCGGGGACGCCCAGACCTTCCTCTCCTTCGTCCTCAGCCCCGAAGGGGCCGCCATCCTGGAAAAGTACGGCTTCTCCAAGCCCTGACCCGCTTTCCCGGAGCCCCAGGAACAAGGATTTGCCCAAAGAGGAAGGACGCGCTATAGAGACCCATGTCCCGCATTCTTCCTCCGCCCCCCGGGGTCTGGCCCTCCTGGGAGGCCCTCATGGCCGAGGCCCTGGCCGAGGCGGTCCGCGCCGCGGCCAGGGCCGAGACCCCGGTGGGGGCGGTGCTGGTTTCCCCTTCAGGCGCCCTCCTCGGGCGCGGGCACAATGTCCCGGAGCGATCCCACGACCCGACGGCCCACGCGGAGATCCGGGCCTTGCGCCAGGCCGGGCGCCGCACGGGCAACTACCGTCTGCGCGGGGCCGTCCTGGTTGTGACCCTGGAACCATGCCTGATGTGCGTGGGGGCCATGATCCAGGCCCGCATCGCCGGCCTGGTTTACGGCGCCGCCGATCCGGCCGCCGGAGCGGCGGACTCCTGCCTGGAGGGCTTCGCCCAACCCTTTCTGCCGCACCGGATCTGGCATCTGGGGGGCGTTGAGCAAGACCGCTGCTCCGCCCTCCTGCGGGAATTTTTTGTCCGGAGGCGTTCCTTTGGCGCAAGAGAAGCGGGTTTCAATCCACAGCCGGCT